>NZ_JAXCMJ010000009.1:0-131019 GCF_038084995.1 Sphingomonas sp. 2378 | reverse complement strand
GGCCGAGGGGGCGGGGGTAGGGGCGGCGGCTTCGGTGTCGCTCATTGCGTGATACCTTGCGAGGAAGAGGAGAAACCACCGCCCAGGGCGACGGCCAGCGCGATGCGCGCCTGGACCGCATCGGCGGCGAGATTGGCGTCGGCCTGGTCGGCCTCCAGCTGGCGGATGTCGGGATCGATCAGGCCAAGTTGCGATTGCAGCCCGCTCGATACCCGGATCGCGTTGAGGCGGCGGGTCTCGGACAGGCCGCGCACGACCTCGCGCTGGCGGGCACGCTCGGTCGCCAGGGTCGTGCTGCGCGTCACCGCATCGGCGGCCTCGCGTACCGCGCCGACGATGCGGTCGTTATAGTCGGCGGTCGCCAGGTCGAGCGCGGCGGTCGCCCCGGCCAGTCCGGCCCGGAGCCGCCCGCTGTCGAAGATCGGCAGATGGATGGCGGGGCCAGCCCCCGCCGTTCCCGCATCGGCGGTGAACAGATTACCCAGACCCACCGCCTGGAAGCCCGCCAGCGCCATCAGGTTGATATTGGGCAGGAACGCCTTGCGGGCGACCTCCTGTCCGGCGCTGGCCGCGTCGATCCGGGCAAGCGACGCGGCGATATCGGGCCGCCGCGACAACAGGTCGGCGGGCACCGTCGCGGGCATGGGCAGCGCGGTATCGAAGGTGATCCGCGTCGGTGCGATCGTCGCCGGATAGTCCAGCCCGCGCCCGGCCAGCGCCGCCAGCGCGTTGCGGGACAAGGCTGCTTGCGCCTCCGCCCGCGCCAGGGCGACCCGCGCCTGGGCGAGCAATGTCTGGCCGCTCGACGCATCGAGCTGGCTGGCGAGCTGGTGGCGGATGCGCGACTGGATCAGCGCGAGCGAGCGGGTGCGGGTGTCGATCGTCTGGCGGGCGATCGCCGCCTGCCGCTCGGCCCGGGCCAGTTCGACATAGGTCTGCGCGACCGATCCCGCCAGCGCGAGCCGTGCCGCCGTCACGTCGAGGGCCGCCGCGCGGGTCGAAGCCCGCGCCGCCTGAATCGCCGCCGCCTGTCGCCCGAACAGGTCGATCGTCCAGTTCAGATTGGCCTGCGCCTGACCCAGCCACTGGGTCGTGCCCGCAAAGGGTGGTGGGATCGTGTAGCGGCCCGAAATTCGGCTATATTGCTCCTGCGCGTCGAGCGAGACCGAGGGGCCGTTATCGGCGCGGCGGGTGGCGAGAACCGACTCCGCCTGCCGCAGCCGGGCGAGCGCGACGTCGAGCGAGGGATTGCCCGACAGGGCATCGCCGACGATCCGGTCGAGTTGCGGATCGCCCAGCCCCCGCCACCAATCGGCGGCGACCAGCGGCGCCTGCGCGGTCCCCAGGCCCAGCTTCTCCGGCGGGGTCTGGGGCACGGCGGGATGCGCTTGGGGCACCGAACAGCCCGCGAGCAGCAACCCGGTCAGAAATGCGAACCGCTTCATGCCACTGTCTCCAGCTTGTTGCGCAGGCGGACCAGATATCCGACGAAGCGCGCGACATCCTCGCCCGACCAGTCGGCGAGCCATTCGTCCCAATGGGCCAGCACCTTGACCTTGCACCGATCGGTGATGACCCGCCCCCGATCCGTCAGCGACAGCCGAACCACGCGACGATCCGTCGTGCTGCGCGAGCGTTCGATCAGGCCGCGCTCCTCCAGCGTGTCGAGGATCCGGGTCGTCGCCCCGGTGTCGTGGCACAAATGGCGCGACAGCTCGGCGGCGGTGCCGCCCAGGCCGTGATGCAGCGCCATCATCGCGCTCCACTGGACATGGGTGACCTCCTCATCGGCGAAGATCGGTTCCATGCCGATACGGGCAAGCTGGAACACCCGCTTGGTCAGATAACCGACCGAGCGTTCGGGGTCGTAGGAATCGGGCGTATTCGAAGTCATTTCGCTGCCATGGCAATGATTGCCTAGGCAGTCAATATCGTCCCTTGGTCATGACGAAAATGTCATCGCTTCACAAATGCTTGAGAAAATATGCGATTGATTATCATTATTCTTCTAACTAGGGGCAGGGCGAATGTGCCCGGACGGGTATCCTGTTTCCTCGGAGGAATTATGAAGCGCAGGCTGATGGCGGCCCTGTCGGTGGGCGTCGCGTCGCTGGTCTGGGGTGGACCGGCCCTTGCCGCCGAGACGACACCCGCCGCCGATCCGCAGCGCGCCGACGACGTGATCGTCACGGGTGCCCGCGCGGCACTGGCGGGGGATAAGGAAAGCGCGTCGCCGACCGGGCTGGCGCTGTCGCTGCGCGAGACGCCGCAATCGGTGACGGTGATCGACCGCCAGCGGATCGACGACTTCGCACTGACCAATGTCCAGGACCTGCTGACCCAGACGGTCGGCATCAATGTGGAGCGGACCGAGACCGACCGGACCGAGTTCAACTCGCGCGGGTTCGACATCACCAATTTCCAGGTCGACGGCATCGGCCTGCCGATGTTCTACAACATCCAGACGGGCGATCTCGACACGATCCTGTTCGATCGGGTCGAGGCGGTGCGCGGCGCGAATGCGATCATGACCGGTGTCGGCAATCCGTCGGCGACGATCAACTTCCTGCGCAAGCGCCCGACCAAGAGCTTCCAGGCCAATGGCTCGGCCTATCTCGGCTCGTTCGGCATGTGGCGTCTGGAGGGCGACGTCTCCGGTCCGTTGACCGGCGACGGGTCGCTCCGGATACGCACGGTCGGGGCGCATGAGGAGCGGGACAGCTATCTGGACTATAATCACGTCAATCGCGATGTGGTGGCCGGGCTGCTGGCCTGGGACGTGACGCCCGCCCTGACCGCGACGGTCGCCTATTCGCGGCAGGACAATCGCTCGCGCGGGGTGCTGTGGGGCGCGTTGCCGCTGACCTATAAAGACGGGACGCGGATCGATTATGCGCGCTCGGCCTCGACCTCGGCGGACTGGACCTATTGGAATGTCCTCGACCAGACCGCGTTCGGCGAACTGGCGTGGAAGCCGTTCGGCGACTGGGCGGTGCGCGGCGTCGTGACCTATCGGCGTTGGGAAGAAAGTGCGCGGCTGCTCTATGCCTTCGGTCTGCCCGACCGGACGACCGGATTGGGTATGCAGGGGCAGACCGGGCGCTACGATTCAAACTACGACCAGTTGCTGTTCGACGGTTACGCCTCGGGCGGTGTCTCGCTGTTCGGGCGCGATCATCAATTGGCGTTCGGCGTGTCGACCGGCCGTTCCGATGGCGAGCAATATGCCGGGAACGGGCAGGCGTTCGTCGACTATGGCGATATCCGCAACCTGCCCAATTTCCGTGCGCCGCAGGTGGGATATGACCCGATGATCCAGCAGGCGGATACGCAGGACCGGCTGACCCGCGCTTACGGCGCGATGCACCTGAACCTGACCGACCGGCTGAAGGGCGTGGTCGGCGCGACGGCGATCTGGCTGCGCAGCTCGGGCGAGTCTTACGGCGTCGACCAGACCCGGCGGAACAGCCGCGTCACGCCCTATCTGGGCGCGCTGTACGACCTGACGGATCATGTCACCGCCTATGCCAGCTATACCGGCATCTTCGATCCGCAGAGCCAGGTCGACATCACCAACACCCGCCTGGACCCCGCGCGCGGATCGAGTATCGAGGCCGGGTTGAAAGGCGAGTGGCTTGGCGGTCGGCTCTATGGCTCGGCGGCGCTGTTCCGGGCGGAGCAGAAGGGGCTGGCCCTCTATGCGGGTGCGTTCGACGGAACCAACGGGCCGGTCGGCGTCAACTATTATATCGGGCAGGACAGCGTCTCGAAGGGGTTCGAGGTCGAGGTGGCGGGTCGGATGACCGATCGCTGGTTGCTGTCGGGCGGCTTCACCCATCTTCAGGTCGAGGATGGCGACGGCGCCCGCGCGCGTCCCTTCATCCCGCGCGACACGTTCAAGCTTGCCGCGACCTATAGCATCGCGCCGTTGAACGACCTGAAGCTGGGCGGCCAGTTCCGCTATCAGAGCCGGATCAGCAACGACAGCGGCGCGGTGACGGCGGCGGGGCAGGCGATCCCGGTGGTGCAAGACGCCTATGCCACGCTGGACCTGCTGGGCAGCATCCGCCTGATCGACCATGTCCGCGCCAGCGTGAACCTGCGCAACGTGACCAATGCCAAGTATCTGGGGACGTTGAAATACGGCCAAGCCTTCTATGCCGCGCCGCGCAGCATCCTGGCGACCCTGCGCTTCGATTATTGAGGCCGGACAATCTGCCCCTCCCCGCTGGGGGAGGGGTTTTGCTCATCGATCGTTCAACGCGTTTCCTTCGTCGCCTCGATCGCGGCATTGGCGGCGAGGATATAGGCCGAGGTGGTCGCGACCGTATATTCGTTCTCGAACCACAGGAACGGCCAGTCGGTCTTCAACTCGGGAAAGTCCGGCTTCACGATCAGCACGCCCGGAACCAGGCCGCCCGGAATGAAGCCGTAATCGGCGCGGTTATGGCCATAGCCGATCAGCTTCGACGCGGCGCCGACCGTCGAGACCAGCGACAGATTGTTGGCCGGGTGCCGCCCCAGCACATAGTCGATCGCGTTCAGCGTATAGTCGGTGCCGACGATCTCTGGAAAGGCCTTGTGCATCAGGAAGGCGGTCGAGCCGAACTCCACGACCTGATGCGATCCGGCCCAACTGCCCTCGGCGATCGGCACGCCGAAGGGGTTCTTGGCGGCCTCCGCATCCATCTTCGCCTTGGCCTGGCGGACCAGCGGCACGAGTGCGGCGCGATATCTGGCGTCCATGAAGGGAATGGCGCGGACGGCGGGGGCCCCGACCCAGGCGAAGTTCTTCGCGATCACCGGCATCAGCTTGCGCAGGCGATCGGCATAGACGCGGTCGCCCTTGCCGGTGATCAGCATTTCGACCGTCGCGCCGACATTGGCGCCGTCCGCCGACCAGGGCGTGCCGGAGTCGTCGCGTCCGTCGCCCGACTTGATCGGCCCCTTTTGGAACCGGCCCCACAGCACCTTCGCCGCGTCCCAGGCCTCCGCCGCCATGGTCGGGTCGCTGTCGGCCAGGGCGCGCGAGGCCGCCGCCAGCGCGCCCGCGACCGCCAGGTTGTTGGCCGGCAGGTCGGTGGTGAAGGCCCAGCGATCGTCCTGTGCCCCCGACGACCCGCCGCTCCGCTCCGACACGCCCAGCGAGGCGTCATAGGTCAGATTGTCGGTCTGCGACCCGGCATCGCCCAGATGGGCATATTGGCGCTGGACCGGATCGACGATGCCGACGATCGCGTGGCCGAACACCTTGTACTGAGCAAGCAGTTGCAGGACGCCGTGGCGGATCTGCTGCACCGCGTCCTGCTTGCCGTCAGGCTTGCGGATTTCGACCGCGCGGGCGGCCTCGTCCACCGTCGTCTCGTCCCAGTCCAGGCCGTAGAGTTCGCGACCCCAGACCAGGTCGCGGACGACGGCGGCGTTCTGCGGCGTCTGGATATCGTAATCACCCGCATCCTGGAATCCGCCGACGTTCAGGCCGGGAATATGCTCGCCGGGCTTGAAGGGGGAGTCGAGGTTCGGCCCCATCCGGTATCCGTCGAAATGGACATGGTTGGGCGGGGCCTGGCGCGCATCGTCGAGATGGCTGGGCGCGGACCAGACGCGATACTGCTCGCGAATGCCGACATGATCCATCTGCTCGGCGATGAAGGTGTCGAGCGAGGTCTGCCAGATTCGGTCATAGGCATCGGCGGCGATGCGGAAGGGGTTCGTCACCTTGCCGCCATAGGCGATGGCGTAGATACCGGGATCGCGCACCTGCGAGAAGTCGAAGGCGGCATAGTTATAGCGCAGCCACCGGCCGCGCGGGGTGACTGCCGCGCGGAAGACGGACTGCCGGGTACCGTCGGCGGCGAGCTTGACCAACTCCGCCTCGCCCGGGGCCGTGCCGTGAGGATCGGTCTCGATCAGCGCGATCTTCGACCGGCCCGGCGTATAGCCCGCCTGGTTGAACGAGACGACCGGCGCGCGGACCCAGTCCTTCACGACATTGGGGCGGACATGCCAGACGACCGCATTCTCCTTCGCGCCCGGCGCGATCAGCGAGCGGACGACGAACCAGCCATTCTGCGCCCGGTTGCGCGCGTCGTAGAGTTCCAGCCCGCCCGCGTCCGAGGTGATGGTGACCCGCGTCAGCGGATCTTCGGGCGACAGGGTGATCGATTTGCCGCCCGAGGCCAGCGGCATGGGATCGCCCGATCCGTTCTTCGCCATCGGCCCGGTCGCATGGCGCGGGAACAGGCCGGGGGCGGTGTCCATCAGATAGGTCTTGCCGAAATAGCTGGTCGGCAGGAAATCCAGGTTGAACCCCGCCTTGCCCGCCAGCGCGGCGGGCAGCGGCTGGTCCAGGTCGACCGCTATGCGAAAGCCATCGCCCTCCGCGGTCACCTTGACGCGGTAGGCCAGACCCTGGTCCTTATAGGTGGAGCGGACGATCACCTGATTGGCTTGGCTCCCGCGCGTCCGGCTGACAAAGGCGGGGACGGGGTCCCATTGTTCGGGCGTGGGGTTCAGGCGGACCGCGCCGTCGGTCGCGATCCGCTCGCCATGCAGGACGATCTGGATGCCCGCATTCTTCTCGTCGAAGAAGATCGGGCTGAACTGGTTCTGGTCGACCATCACGGTCAACCCTTGCGTTTCCAGCGTTTCGGCGGGCGTGACGGTCAGCGATTGGGCATGGGCGGCGCTGGCCCCCGCCATCAGACTGGCCGACGCCAACAAGGCGAATCCAAAGCGTTTCAGCATAACCCCTCCTATAGTAGCGCTATCATTTTCTTATGGAGGAAAGGCCGTCACATCGAGTCGATGCTGGGTCTGTCCTGCCACGCCAACGGGACGGTTTCCGCCTCCGCTTGCTGGCAGTCTGTGCCAGTGGCGCGGATTAGACAACGATAAAATGATGTGTTTGCTTTGGGTTAGGATGCAGTGGTGACCGGCGCGTTCTTCCCGACCCCGATCACAATGTAACGCTCACATAGTCGATGGGATGGGCACGGGGCCGATGCACGAAAAAGGGCGCGGACCGCCTTGGCCGTCCGCGCCCTTTGGATCGGAAACGCAGCGCGTCAGTTGGCCGATTTATACCGGGGCTGGACCCGGCCTGCTTCGTCGGCGGCCTGGCGGATCAACTGGATGTTGCGCTTGATCGACGCCGCCAGGGTGGTGCGGATCGCCTCGTCAGCATCCGAGCCCGCCGGAACCTCGCGCAGCAGTTGCAGCCATTCGCCCATGGCTTCGTCATGCTGGCCTTTGAAATCCTTCTCCATCGCGAAATAGAAGCGCGCCCGCGCGTCACGCGGATCGAGCGCCAGCGCCTTGCGGAACGCCTCGGCGGCTTCGGTCGGCAGGCCGACACCATTGGACTTGGTGGTCTGCATCAGCGTTTCGCCCAGCGCCGACCAGGCGGTCGACTGATTGGGATCGATCGCCAGCGATGCGCGATAGGCGGTGGCGGCCTCGTCGAAGCGGCGCTTGGCGAGCAGCGCGTCGCCCAGTCCCTTTTGCGCGGCGGCATCGGTCGGCGCCTTCTTCGCGGCGGCCTGCGCCACGGTGGGATTGGCGGCGGGGGTGGGGCGCTCGACGAAGACCGGCGTGGCGGCGGGCTTTTCGGCAGGGCGCCGCAGCAGCGCCGAGGCGATGAAGGCCAGGATGACCAAGACGAGCAGAATGCCCGCTATGACGAGGAGCTTGCGGCGTTTCATGTATCGTTCCTGCCAGATTCCAGTTCGCGATCCCTATCGCGCGATTCGCATTGACATAGCGTAAAGGCCCCCGCCGTGCGCCGAATGCCTGTCTTGTCTTGGAGTAAAATCAAGTAAGGTAAGGAATATACGGGATATTGTCGGAATTTTTACCGGGTGCGCTTATGATCGCAGCAACGATATAGGTTGGTAGCAGAGCAACATATGACACGCTCCATTTTGAATTCCGAAGGGTTGATGATGCCGAAAGTGAAGATATTCCTGTTGACGGCCGTTGCAGCGTTCGCTTGTGCGACGTCGACTCAGGCGGCGCCGGGAACGGTCACTTCCGTAGCCAATGATGACTATAGCAAGCAGGCGACGCCGCCCGCGGGATCGACGGTGGTCGATTTCAATAACGGGCTGCCCAATGGCTTTTCGTTGCAGGGCGGCCAGATCGCAACGGATTCGACCTGGGGCATTACGAACTGGGCCTATCTGTCGCCCGCCGGGGACAATACCAAGTTCCTGGTGACGATGCCGAACGCCACGACGACGCTGAATGCCGACAAGAATTTTGGCTATGGCGGCATCGCGCTGAATTGGGGTTCCATCGATAACGAGAACCGTTTGGATATCCTGGATACCATGGGCCAGGTGATCCGCACGCTGACCGGGACGGACGTCTCCGGCGGCCCGTTTTCGAGCGTTAACCGGTACGTCACCTACACGCTCGATCCCTCCACGGGCCAGCGGATCGGCGGCCTTCGTTTCTCGTCGCCCAATTCGCAGGGTTTCGCCTTCGAGGTGGACGATGTCTCGTTCTTCGGGGCGACGCCCAGCTCGGTGCCGGAACCGGCCTCGATCGGCTTGTTCGGCGCGGGTCTGGCGGGGCTTGTCGGTGTGGCCCGCCGGCGTCGGCGGCAGGCGGCCTGAGTTTTCGATTACCCCGTTTCGATATGATCCGTATCGGAACCGTGGCAACGGTGATCGGGTGGCGGAACAATAGCCTCTCACCCTCCACCGGCACGAACCGGATCGGTTTTTGACGGCATAACGGGGAGATGGTCAATGGCGGCAAGGAAGCCACGCTGAAGACCGGCGGCCAGGGTTTCGACGGCGTCAGCCTCTATTGGGGTTCGGCCGACACGTACAACACGCTGTCGGTGCTCGACATGGCGGGCAATGTCCTGAAGACCATCACCGGCCTCGACTTCGCCTCGCCGGGTGCGAATGCGCCGGGCAGCTATTATAATGATCCCAAGTACAACCAGTATGTCACCTACACGCTGGACAGCCTGACGGGTCAGAAGATCGGCGGTCTGAAGTTCGCTTCGGGCAATACCGCGTTCGAGCTGGACAATGTGTCGTTCTTTAACATCGCCCCGACCTCGGTTCCCGAGCCTGCTACGCTGACCCTGTTTTTCATGCGCGGCGTTCCCAGAGCGTGGGGGCTTTCGGCCTGCGCCATGGCGTGCAGAGGGAAGGGAGGCCTTTGTTGACGATCGTTTCGACGCAGCACGCAAGCAACGGACTCCGTCAACTGCGCCCAGATTCACGAGGGCGCCTCAATCCCTCTCCGCTGGACAGGGGAGAGGGTTAGCGGAGATTGCCAGCTATGCTGGCTAGCGCAGCATGGGTGAGGGGTTGAGCGAGCCGCAGGCTCGCGCGCTCTTCGAGCGCGCACCCCTCACCCAGCTCCGACTAAGCCTTTGCTTTCGCAAAAACCAAGTCTGCGCAACCCTCTCCCCTCAGAGAGGGGCGAGGGGTACCATGGTCGAAAGACGTGCCTTTCTTGGAACAGCCAAACGGGAAGCGCGAAGACGCCGAAACCCCTCGACCCCTTACGCCGAGACGGTCTTCATCGTCTCCATCTCGTCCATCAGCCGCGCCTTGCGGCCATAGACATATTCGAACAACGGGCTGGCCATCATCGTCGTGACGATCGCCATCAGCACCAGCATCGAGAAGAGCGTCGGGCCGATAATGCCCTTTTGAAGGCCGATATTGATGATGATGAGCTCCATCAGGCCGCGCGAGTTCATCAGCGCGCCGATGCCCATCGCCGTCCTGTTATCCTCGCCGCACGCGCGCGCCGCCAGATAGCAGGCGCCGAACTTCGCCGCGATCGACGCGGCCAGGATCCCAAGCGCGATCACCAGCAGCGAGGCGGAGTTGACCATGTCCATCCGCGTGTTCAGCCCCGAATAGGTGAAGAACATCGGCAGCAGCAGGACGACCGCCAGCGGCTCGACCTTCTTCTTCAATTCGGCGACGAACAGGCCGCGCGGCATGAACACGCCCAGGATGAAGCCGCCGAAAATGCCGTGCACGCCGATCGCGTCCATGATGAAGGCGGAGATGCAGAAGGCCATCAGCGTGATCGTGAGCACATTCATGCTCATCTCGCCCCGCGCCTCGACCGCGCGGCCCAGCGGCGCCAGGATGCGGCGACCGAACAGGACGAGGAAGCCGACATAGAGGAACGCGCCGCCGATCGCCAGGATCGCGATCCCGCTGCCCCCGCCGAAGGTCGCCAGCACCACCGCCAGCACGCACCAGGAGGCGGCATCGTCGAACGCGCCCGCCGCCAGCGACAGGGTGCCCAGCGGACTATTGGCCAGCCCCCGCTCGTTGATGATGCGCGCCAGCATCGGAAAGGCGGTCAGCGCGATGCACGCCCCCAGGAACAATGTCGCATTGGCCTGGCTGATCCCCGGCGCGAACAGTCCCGGCACGGTCAGCAGCATGGGGGTGATCGCCACCGCGATCAGAAAGGGCGCGATGACCCCCGACGCGGACACGGCCAAGGCGGAGCGCGCCTTCGATGCGAAATGGTCGAGCCGCAGGGTCAGGCCGACCAGGAACATGTAAAGCGCGACCCCCAGTTGGGCGCCCGCATAAAGTACGTTTCGCGTCTCCTTGGGGAAGATCGCGCCCTGAAGGTCGGGGAAGAACATCCCGAGCAGCGACGGGCCCAGGATCACGCCCGCGATCATCTCGCCCACCACCGGCGGCTGCGCCAGGAAACGCTGGCCGAACCAGCCGACGATACGGCAGGCGAACAGGATCACCGCCAATTGCAGGAAGAAATGGATGCTATAGTCGCCCGGCGCATAGCTGGCCGCGGCTCCAGCGGTGGCGGGCCCATGCGGCGACAGGATGCCGCTTGCGCTATGCCAGAAACTGTCGATGGCGTCGTTCATGTCGTGCTGATCCCCCCCGCCACGCTGCTTATGGGCGAGCGTGACCATCGGATAGCGAGGCAATCGCGCCGATCTTGCAACCGGATTTCGGCGGCTTCAGCGCGATTTCCCGGCACTCGTGGCAAATCGTGTTGTGCATGCTACAGGATAGGTACGTACCTACATAATCTACAGCCTCTTTACCCGGCCGGAGGTGCCATGAAGACGCTCACCAGTCGCGAATTCAATCAGGATGTCAGCCGCGCCAAGCGGCTCGCTCGAATCGAGCCGGTGTTCATCACCGACCGGGGCAAGCCGACCCATGTGCTGCTCGGGATCGGCGCGTTCCGGCAGCTTGCCGGGCAGAGCGAGTCGATCGTCGATCTGCTCGCGGATGGGGAGGCGTCGTTCGCCGAAGGGGCTGCGTCGCCGCGCGACTGGGGCCGGGCACGCTGATGTATCTGCTCGATGCCATGGTAGTCGCCGAGTTGCGCGGCGCACGCGGCGGCACGGCGGATGCCGGGCTGGTCGAGTGGGCGGGCGGGGTACCCCGTCACGAACTGTTCCTGTCGGCGATTTCCCTGCTCGACCTACAGGACGAAGTGCCGCCCTCGCGCAAAGGGGCGGCGGCGGCTGGGGGAGACTGGATCGCCGACCGCGTCCTCCCGGCGTTCGAGGGGCGCATCCTGCCGGTCGATGCCGATGTGGTGCGGCGGTCCGCCGGGCTCGGCTATGCCCAGACGCGCGATGCGTTGCTGGTGGCGACGGCGCTGGTCCATGGCCTGACCCTCGTCACGCGGCATGTCTCGGCCTATAAGGCGGGACGGCCCAAGCTATTCTGTCCGTGGGGCTTCGTCGCCGATGACACGGGCGAGGACTGGCGGCAGGCGACGCGGGGCGGGGCGCCCTGGTTCCGCAACCTGTTCGTGAGGATGTGATCGTGATGAACGGGCAAGCGGGCGGAGAGGGTGGCCGGTCGATCCTGATCGTGGGCGGCGGGACGGCGGGCTGGCTGACCGCCGCTTATCTTGCCCGTTATCTGGGCGGACGGCCCGGCGTGACCATCACTTTGCTCGAAGCGCCGGAGATCGGCACGATCGGCGTCGGCGAGGGGGCGTTCCCGACGATGCGCCAAACCTTGCGCTTCCTGGGGATCGACGAAGCGCATTTCATCCGCGCGGCGGGTGCGACCTTCAAGCAGGGCATCCGGTTCGACGACTGGCGCCACGCCCCGTCACCCGGAGGGCGGCATCGCTATTGGCATCCGTTCGAGCCGCCTTTCCAGGCGGACGGCATCGACCTGGTCGCGCATTGGCTGGCGCAGGACCCCGCCACGCGCCCGCCCTTTGCCGAGGCGGTGACGATCCAGCACCGCGTCGCCGCCGCCGGGCGCGGGCCGAAGCAGGTGGGTGAGGGGGCGTTCGACGGGCCGCTCGGCTATGCCTATCATTTCGACGCGCACCGGCTGGTCGAATTGCTGGCAGAGCATGGCGTCGCCCTGGGTGTCCGTCATCTGCATGGGCGGTTGATCGGGGCGGTGCGCGACGAGGGCGGTGCGATCGATCATGTGCTGACCGACCGGCACGGCGCGTTGACGGCGGACCTCTATGTCGATTGCACCGGTCAGCGGGCCGAGTTGATCGGTGGTGTGTTGGGCGAGGAACTGGTGTCGGTTCGGGATCAGCTGTTCACCAACCGCGCGCTCGCCTGCCGTCTGCCCTATGATGAGGGGGCGGCGGACGGCCTGCCGACCATGACCGTCGCCACCGCGCATATGGCGGGGTGGACCTGGGATATCGGGCTGGCGCAGGGGCGGGGGATCGGCACGGTCTATTCCGGCGCGCATATGGACGACGATCGCGCGCTGCGGACGCTGGCCGCCCATCTGGGGCGCGAGCCGGAGGCGGTCGAGCCCCGTCTGCTGACCTTCGAGCCCGGTTATCGGCGGCGGCCCTGGATCGGCAATTGCGTCGCGATCGGGCTGGCGGGCGGGTTTCTGGAGCCGCTGGAGTCGACCGGCATCGTCCTGATCGAAGCGGCGGTGGCGATGCTGGCCGAACTGTTCCCGCATCACGGTCCCGTCGCCGCGCCCGCCGCGCGGTTCAACGCGCTGATGTCGGCACGCTATCAGACGATCACCGATTTCCTGAAGCTCCATTACTGTCTCAGCCGCCGGGACGAGCCCTTCTGGCGGGACAATGGCGATGCGGCGTCGATCTCCGATCGGCTGCGCGATCTGCTGGAACAGTGGCGCTACCGGCCACCGGGGCGGTTCGACTTCACGCTGGATGTCGAGAGCTTCGCCTATTTCAACTATCAGTACATCCTCTACGGCATGGGGTTCGCCGATGAGGGCGGCCCGTCGTCGCCGGTGTCGGGCGAGGCGGAGCGGCTGTTCCGCAAGCTCCAGCTCTTCGGGGAACGGGCGGTCGCGGATTTGCCGAGCCATGGGGATCTGGTGGCGGCGATGCGGGCGTAGGACATCCTCACCCTTCCCACCCACCTACGGTGAGCGGGAAAGGTGAGGGCGGTTCAACCGGCGTCACGCCACCGCAGGCAAACGCTCCAGATGCTTTTCCAGCGTCAGCGGATAGTCGCGGATGCGCACGCCCGTCGCGTTATAGACCGCATTGGCCACCGCCGCGCCGACCCCGCACAGGCCGAGTTCGCCGACACCCTTGGCTTTCATCGGATTGGCCTTGTCATCGGCTTCTTCCAGGAAGATCACCTCCTGATGCGGAATGTCGGCGTGGACCGGCACTTCATAGCCCGCCAGGTCGTGATTCACGAAGAAGCCGAACCGTTTGTCGACTGCCAGTTCCTCCATCAGCGCCGAGCCAACGCCCATGGTCATCGCGCCGATCACCTGGCTGCGCGCCGCCTTGGGGTTCAGGATACGCCCCGCCGCGCAGACCGCCAGCATCCGGCGAAGGCGGGTCACGCCGGTATAGGCGTCCACCCCGACCTCGACGAAATGCGCGCCGAAGGTGGATAGCTGCCAACTCTTGTCGAGGTCGCCGAACTCGATCCGGTCCTCTGCCGACAGGGGGCCGGACGCCGCCGCGTCCCTGAGCGACACGGAGCGATTACCCCCCGTGACCTTGCCATCCGCGAAGGTCAGGTCGGCGGAGTTGAACCCCAGCCGCTGCGCCACCGCCTCACGCAACTTGACGCAGGCTGCATAGACGCCCGCCGTCGCATTGGCCGCGCCCCACTGGCCGCCCGAACCCGCCGAGACGGGAAAGTCGCTGTCGCCCAGCCGGACCTCGACCGCGTCCATCGGCAGGCCCATCATCTCGGCGGCGGTCTGGGCGACGATGGTATAGCTGCCGGTGCCGATATCGGTCATGTCGGTTTCGACCACGACCCGACCGTCCTTGCTCAGCGTGACGCGGGCGGCGGACTTCATGTTCATATGGTTGCGAAAGGCGGAGGCGACGCCCATGCCGACCAGCCAGCGTCCGTCGCGCACTTGCGCGGGCCTGGCATTGCGCCGCGACCAGCCGAAGCGCTGCGCGCCTTCCTCCAGACAACGGACGAGCTGACGCTGTGAAAAGCGACGATCGGGCTTCTCGGGATCGACCTGCGTGTCGTTCTTCACGCGGAAGGCGACCGGGTCGAGCCCCAGCTTCTCGGCCATCTCGTCCATCGCGATTTCCAGCGCCATCATGCCCGGCGCCTCGCCGGGCGCGCGCATCGCATTGCCCTCCGGCAGGTTCATCACCGCCAGCCGCATCGAGGTCAGCCGGTTGGGCCCGGCATAGAGCAGCTTGGTCTGGTTGACCGCCGTTTCCGGCCCGCCGCCGGGCTGATCGCCCGAGCCGCTTTCGTGCGCGATGGCCTGGATCGTGCCGTCCTTCGCGGCGCCGATGCGGATACGCTGCGTCGTCGCGGGCCGGTGGGTGGAGTTGTTCGCCATCAAGGGGCGCTGCATCGCGACCTTCACCGGCCGTCCGACCGCCCGCGCGCCGAGCGCCGCCATGACCGCATCGGCCCGCAGGAACAGCTTACCCCCGAACCCGCCGCCGATATAGGGCGAGATCAGCCGTACCTTCTCCTTGGGCAGCCCCAGCGTCTTGGCCAGATCGCCACGACCCCAGGCGATCATCTGGTTCGAGGTCCACACCGTGACCGCGTCGCCGTCCCATGACGCGATCGAGGCGAAGGGCTCCATCATCGCATGGCTGTGGTCGGGGGTGGTATAGGTGGCGTCGAGCGTCACCGGGGCGGCGGCGAAGGCTTGCTCGAACCTGCCGGTCCGGTCGGCGGCGGGGGCCTTGCTGCCCTCGTCGCTGTCGCCGCCGGTCAGGGGGGCGGTCTTCAGCGCTTCGGCCAGGTCGTACTGGCCTTTGGCACGCTCATAATCGATGCGGACCAGCCCGGCGGCGGCGCGCGCCTGCTCGAAGGTCTCGGCGACGACGATGGCGACGGCCTGGTGATAATGGTCGATCTCCGGTCCGCCGAGCAGCTTGACCGTGTTGAAATTGCCCTTGCCCAGCTTGCCCGCTTCATTGGCGGTGACGATGCCCAGCACGCCCGGCGCGCCGCGCGCATCGTCGAGGTTCATCGAACGGATACGCCCCTTGGCGATCGCCGCGCCGATGATCCAGCCATAGGCGGCGTCGGGCGCTTCGGCATGATGTTCATAGGCATAGGGGGCGGTGCCGCTGGTCTTGCGCGGGCCGTCGATCCGGTCCTGCGCGCGCCCGACCACGGTCATGCGGTCGATGGGGTTGGTGCCTGCCGGCTCTGTGAACTTCATGCGGTCCTCGCCTGGCTGATGACGGCCGCCAGCGTCCGTTCGACGAGCGGCACCTTATAGGCATTGTCCTGGGTCGGACGGGCATCGGCGAGCAGCGTCGCCGTCACCGCCCTGGCCCCCTGCGGCATCGCGGCCTCGGCGGCCTCGACCCGCCAGGGCTTGTGCGCGACGCCGCCCAGCGCGACGCGACCGGTCCCGTCCTTCTGGATGACGGCCGCGACCGAGACGAGCGCGAAGGCATAGGAGGCGCGGTCGCGCACCTTCTCATAGATATGCGTGCCGCCGACCGGGCGGGGCAGGGTGACGGCGGTGATGAGTTCACCCGTCTGGAGCGCGGTTTCGATATGCGGGGTGTTACCGGGCAGGCGGTGGAAGTCGGCGATCGGGATCGCGCGCGTCCGACCTTCCGGGTTCACCGTCTCGACGGTCGCGTCCAGCACCCGCATCGCGACGTTCATGTCGCTGGGGTTGGTGGCGATGCAGTCGTTGCTCGACCCGACGACCGCCAACTGGCGCGAATAGCCGCCGATCGCGCTGCACCCGGTGCCGGGCTTGCGCTTGTTGCAGGCCATGTTGGTGTCGTAGAAATAGGGGCAGCGGGTGCGCTGGAGCAGATTGCCCGCCGTCGTCGCCTTGTTGCGCAACTGGCCGCTCGCGCCCGCGACGATGGCCCGCGACAGGACGCCGTAATCGCGCCGCACCCGCTCATCGGCGGCGAGCGCGGTATTGGTGGCGAAGGCCCCGATGCGCAGCCCGCCTTCCTTCGTCTTCTCGATCCGGTCGAGCCCCAGATCCTGAACGTCGATCAGATGGGTCGGCGTCTCCACCTCGATCTTCATCAGGTCGAGCAGGTTGGTCCCTCCCGCGAGGAACTTGGCGCCGGGCCGGGCGGCGGCGCGGGCGGCGGCGACGGGGTCCTTGGCCCGCTCATAGGTGAACGCCTTCATGCCTTGCCTCCCGCGACTTCGGCCATGGCCTCTGCGATGTTGGAATAAGCGCCGCAGCGGCAGATATTGCCGCTCATCCGCTCGCGCATTTCCATGTTTGTGGCCTGGGGCCGGGCGGTCAGGTCGACCTGGACATGGCTCGGCACGCCGCGCTTGATCTCGTCCAGCACCGCCACCGCCGAGCAGATCTGCCCCGGCGTGCAATAGCCGCATTGATAGCCATCGTGCCGCACGAAGGCGGCCTGCATCGGGTGGAGCTTTTCGGGCGTGCCCAGCCCCTCGATGGTGGTGATGCTGTCGCCCTCATGCTGGAGCGCGAGGGAGAGGCAACTGTTGATCCGCTGTCCGTTGACGATGACCGTGCACGCGCCGCACTGGCCATGGTCGCAACCCTTCTTGGTGCCGGTCAGGTGCAGATGTTCGCGCAACGTGTCGAGCAGCGTGGTGCGCGGATCGAGCGACAGGGTGCGCGGCTTGCCGTTTACCTTCATGGTGACGTTCATGGCGGCGGGATCGGGCGGCATGGTCGTCTTCTTCTCCTGAGCCTCGACAGGCGCGGAGGCGGCCATCGCGGTCGCTGCGCTCCCCACGATCACGCCGCGCCGCGACATGGAAACCCGTCCGTTATCCGCCAATGTCCCGGCTCCTCTCAACCCCGTTTCGGATGATCCATCACATTGCGCTGCGATCCGCTACCCCGATATCGGGGACGGGTGGCGGCGAAACGGGTGGAAATCCTGGTGAACAACGCGCGTAAGCCATTTTGGTGTCGCGAAAAAACATCATGGGATAAGGGTTATGGGAAACGGCGCGCTAACCCCTTTGACCTCCGACAAAAATGGCGCGACGCGAGCGGCGCGACGTGGTACCCGTGGCCATCGCCGGTTTGACATTTCGCAAGCGCTGGCGGCTGAGAGACCTCGTGCTCCCGCTTGTCGCGTCGGAGCCTTGTGATGACCAGCCTGCCCCGCCCCACCGATCGCGACGACTGCGCCGTCCGGCAAGGGCGAAGCGCATGATCGCCCGCCTCGTCACCCGCTGGCTGCGACGCTGGTACTGGCGCCGGGCGGGACGTCATTGAGCCGCCTTGCCATCCCGTCCGAGGCGGAACGGGACCGCGCGCACAGCGCCCTGATGAACGGCATCCGCGTGGTGGAGGAGCGCATCGCCCCGCTCTGGACCACGCGTTTCTCGGACATGACCGAGGGGGGGCGGATCGTGCGGGCGCGCGTCACCGCCAACGGCTTTCGCGAACTCGACGTGCTGCTCGCCCACTGGATCGGCCTGGTCGCGATGCGCCCGGTGCGGATGGCCGAGATCGGCGACTGGCGCGAGGCGGATCGCGACGATCCCACGATCTTCACCGCCAAGGAAATATTGCGCCTTGCCGCCGAATATCGCCGCATCGCGCCGCCATTGCACGGGGCGGGTGCTTGCGAACTGGCCGCTTGATCCCCATCTGATAAGCGCTTTAGTCGCATATCGACGGTTTTCGGCGCTTTGCGGCCTTTTTCCTTCTTTCCCTGCTGTCGAGGCCCCTTGGGCCCGCCGGTCTCCGGCAGACCCGTTACCGAAGGAAATATCATGAGCCAGAACGGAACCGTCAAATTCTTCAACGCCGACAAGGGCTATGGCTTCATCACCCCGGACAATGGCGGCACCGACGCCTTTGTCCATGTGTCTGCGGTGGAGCGGGCCGGGATGATCACGCTCCAGCAGAACCAGCGCATCGGCTATGAACTCGAAGAGGATCGTCGCGGCAAGATGGCGGCGGTCAATCTCCAGCCGGTCGATTGATTGATGACGAGGGGGCGGGGTCGATCGATCCCGCTCCCTCGATCGTTTTGCCTGCCCTTATTTCTCCATCGGAAAGGCCCCGTCATGCGTGACTCCGAAATGTATCTGCAACGTGCCGCCGATTGCCGTCACCAGGCCGATGAGTCGGACCTGGCCAATGTCCGCGACCGTTGCCTGCGCGCCGAAGCGGCCTGGTCGGCGATGGCGCAACGATCGCTGCGGACCGAGGCGGCACGCGATGCGCGGGCGGTCGTCGGTGCGGCGTCGCACGCCGTCTGATCCGCGTCGGAATATGCCCTTCGGGAAGGGCTGAGACTATTCGACACCTCTCCGCCGGTTGATACGGCGCGCATCCCCGTGCACAGAAGCGGCATGGCGCGGCCATAGCGCCGATTGGGGGAGGGGGATTGCGATGCGCCGTGCAATGGGATGGGCCGTCATGGCGCTGGGGCTGGCGACACCGGTCGCCGCGCAGAGCGATGCGGTGCCACGCATCGTGACCAGGGCGGGGCGTCATGTCCTGATGGTCGATGGACGACCGTTCCTGATGCTGGGGGCGCAGGTCAACAATTCCAGCAACTATGCCGCCGCCTTGCCACAGGTCTGGCCGATGCTCGACCGCATCCACGCCAACACCATCGAGATCCCCGTCGCCTGGCAACAGATCGAGCCTGTCGAGGGGCGGTTCGATTTCTCCTTCGTCCAGACGCTGCTCGAACAGGCGCGGGCGCATGACAAGCGGGTCGTGCTGCTCTGGTTCGGGACGTGGAAGAATACCTCGCCCGGCTATACGCCCGATTGGGTCAAGCTGGACAATCGCCGCTTCCCCCGGATGAAGACGCGGGGCGGACAGGACCATTATGCGCTGACCCCGATGGCGCGCACCACGCTAGAGGCGGACAAGCGCGCCTTCGTGCGGCTGATGACCTATTTGAAGGAGCATGATCCGCAGAACACGGTGATCATGGTCCAGCCCGAGAATGAGGTCGGCAGCTATCGCAACCCGCGCGATTTCTCGGTCGCGGCGCAGGCCTTGTTCGACAAACCGGTGCCGGGCGAATTGGTCCGAAAGCTCGGCAAGAACCCAGGCCATTGGCAGGCGGTGTTCGGAGCGCAGGCGGACCGGGCCTTCAACACCTGGTACACGGCGCGCTACATCGATGAGATCGCGGCGGCGGGCAAGGCGGTGAAGCCGCTGCCCATGTACGTCAACGCCGCGCTGGCGGGGCCCTCCAACGTGCCCGATCCCGATGGCGTGGCGAGCGGCGGGCCGCAACAGGACGTGCTCGACATATGGAAGGTCGCCGCGCCGTCGCTCGATGCCGAGGCGCCCGACATCTATGACCGGGCGAGCGGGAATGTCGGGCTGTATCTGAACGCCTATGCGCGGGCGGACAATCCGCTGCTGGTGCCCGAGATCGGCAATGCGCGCGAGTTCGCCCGCTATTTCTACGAGGCGCTGGGGCGCGGGGCGATCGGCTTCGCGCCGTTCGGCATGGATGATACCGGCTTCTTCAACTATCCGCTGGGCGCGCGGGTGCTGGATGCGGGGACGCTCGATGCCTTTGCCGGGCCTTATGGCGCGGTGGCCGGGGTGATGCGCGACTGGGCGCAGGCGGCGTTCGAGCATCCGACATGGGGCGCGGCAAGGCCCGACGATGGCGGCGACCGCGAGACGGTGATGGGCGACTGGCGCGTCCGGGCCGAGTTCGGCCAGTGGCAGTTCGGCGAGAAAAGCTGGACCTGGCTGAAGTCCGAACCCGCGCCGTGGAAGGCGGAGCCGGTCGGCGGCGTCGCGGTCATCCATCTGTCGCGCGACGAATTCCTGCTGACCGGCGACCATGTCCGCATCCGCCTGGAGCCCGCGCAACCCGATCCCAAGGCGATGGTCGTCCGGGTTGAGGAAGGCCATTATGCCGATGGCCGTTGGGTCATGGACCGGGTGTGGAATGGCGATCAGACCGATTATGGCATCAACATCGTCGACCGCCCCGTGGTGCTGAAGGTGACGATGGGTCGCTATCGCTAAAGCGGACGGGATTGCTCACATGAATGTCGATCGGCCCTACGTCACGCCCGGTAAGGTCAGCCGCATGGTGGTGCCGGCCTCGCCCTCGACCAGTTCCAGCGTCCCGCCCGCCCCGACCAGCAGCGCCCGCGCGATGGGCAGGCCCAGGCCGGTGCCGCCGCTCGCCCGGCGGGAGGTGAAGAAGGGTTCGAAGATTCGTTCGCGATCCCCCGGCGGGATGCCGCCGCCATTGTCGGCGATGGTGATCACGACCGGCTCGCCCCGCTCGACATGGATGGTCAGCCTATCCGCCCCCGCCTGGACCGCGTTCTCGATCAGCGTCGTCAGCACCGCCTCCAGCGTCTGCGCAGCGAGGGCGATGGAGATGGCGGCGGAGGATGCCGTGACCGTGATGGTCAGGCTCTCCCGCCGATGCGCATCGGCCAGCTTTCGCACCGTCGCCACCGCATCGCTGGCGTCATTCGCGCCCGCCCCGCCCATATCCGCCCGCGCGAGATCGAGCAGGCGCGAGACGAGCAGGGTCAGTCGCTGCGCATCCGCATCCGCATTGGCGAGGAAACGCGCGCGCTCGGTCGCGGACATGGTGCCGCCGTGATCCTGCAGCAGTTCGATCGCGCCGCGAATGCCGGTCAGCGGCGTCTTGAACTCATGGCTGACCGCATGGGCGAAGTTGCGCAGATAATGCGACCGCGCCTCGATCGCCTGCGCCATGGCGGCGAAATCGCGGTAGAGGTCCTGGATCTCGATCGCGGCGGTGGCGGGGATGGCGGGCACCGTGCCGCGCCCCGCCGCCACGTCGCGGCTGGCGTCCTGCAACTCCTCGATCGGGCGGGCGATGGCGCGGGACAGCACCCCCGACAACAGGATCAGCGTGCCGAGGATCGCCAGCACGCCGATGACGATCTTCCCCCAATCCTGATAGAGCCCGACGAACAGCGACCGTGCCGAGCGCGAAAGCAGCAGCACCCCGACAACCCGGCCGTCGACCCATATCGGTCGCGCATGGTGCACCCGCGTCGCCGCCGCGCGCGACAGCCAGTCGAAGCGGTAGATCGCCTTGTACCGTCCGTCACGGCGCAGGACGGTGCGGGGCGTGCCGCCCAGGGCCGCCTCGACCTCCGGCAGATCGGCATAGCTCCCCCGCCGCGCGGTGCCGGTGACGATCCGGCCATACCGGTCGAGCAGGATGATCGAGGCGAGCGTCGCGGCGCGGGTGTCGGCCAGCACCGGGGTCAGCCGCATCCCTGCCTGCCGGGCATCGGGGGCGGGCGGCGGCGCAGCGACCGGGACGGGGCGTTCGGGCAGGATCGGCGTCGCGCTGAGATCGACCGAGCTGGCGTTGGTGCCATAGGAACCTGGCGAGACCGACCCCCCGCGCCGGACGGCGCGTTCCGGAACGGCGGCGGGCCAGAGCGCCCCGGCACTGGCCGCCAGCGCCGCCCCTTGCGCCACCAGTTCCGCCTCGGTCTGGCGAACCAGCGTGTTCTCATAGACGCGCAGCGCCACCGCCCCCACACCCGGCAGCGCGGCGACCAGGAAGAAGCTGGCGAACAAATAGGTCCGCAGCGCCAGGCGGGGCCAATGCCGCTTGCCCCAGGCCTTCAGCCGCGCGATCACGCGCCCGCGCCGGTGCAAGCCCCCAGGCGATAGCCGATGCCCGCGCGCGTCTCGATCAGGTCGCTGCCGCCCCGCTCGGCGAATTTGGCGCGCAGGTTGCGGATATGGCTGTCGACGGTGCGGTCGGTTACCGCGAAGCCGGGCCCGTGCAGCCGGTCGATGATCGCGTCGCGCCCGAACACCTTGCCCGGCATCACCGCCAGCGTGCGCAGGATCGAGAATTCGGTGACGGTCAGCGGCACGTCCGCCCCGGCCCAGCGCGCCTGCCACCCCTCGATATCCAGGGTTAGGCATCCGTGTCGGATGACCGACCCGGCATGATCGACGCTGGGCGGATGGGCATGGGTCCGGCGCAGGATCGCCATGACCCGCGCCACCACCTCGCGCGGGGAGAAGGGCTTCACGACATAATCGTCCGCGCCCAGTTCGATCCCCAGCACCCGGTCGATCTCGTCATCGCGCGACGACAGGAACAGGATCGGCGTCTCCCCCTCGGCCCGCAGCCGCCGACAGACCTCCAGCCCGTCCATGCGCGGCATGTTGATGTCCAGCACGACCAGATCGGGCCGTCGCGCGGCGGCCTCGACCAGCGCCGCCTCGCCATCGGCCGCTTCGACCGTGTCGAGTCCCGCCTTGCCCAGCGCGAAGACCAGCAATTGGCGGATATTGGGATCGTCGTCGGCGACCAGGATCGTGCGCGGCATGGGGCACAGGATCATGACCGGGCCGCCTTCGTCAACGGGGTCTCCGCCGCTTCGGTTTTCAGCGGCTCGCCGCAGACGGTCAGGACATGCGGGGCAGGGCGTTTCCCGACCAGCGCATGGGCCGCCGACAGCCGTCGTGCATCACGCCAGGTCCAGCTATGCCAGTCGGCCTGCCGGCGTGCGGTTTCCGACATGGTCAGGCCGATGAGATTGGCGGTACGCTGGCGAAGCACCGGCCCCGCCGCGCGGCGTTCCAGCGCGATCAGCGGCAGCAGCGCGGACGGCCCCAGATACTCCAGATAGCAGAGGTCGAGATCGGCGACGCTACGGGCATGGGCGACGTTCCACTGCGCCGCGATGCCGCCCGGGTCGCTGGCGCATCCGGCGGTCAGCACCACGCCCGCCGCCAGCGCATTGGCGTTGACCAGCCACCGTGCCGAATATCCGGACAGCATCCGCCAGCCGATCAGGATCAGCCCGACCGCGACCAGCGCCATCCAGGCGAGCGCCGCGATCCGCCATCCGGTCAGCGAATAGGCGGCGATATAGTCGAGCGTCCGCAGGATGCTGGATGCGACCAGCAAGACATTCTGAGCGACCCACAACAGGATCAGACGGCGCAGCGTCCGGCTCTCACGCGCCGCGCCATCGGGGCGCGCGGCGAGCAACACGAACCCGCCCGCCAACAGGGCGGTCACGATCAGCGGATAGGCCCCCTGATGCGCATAATCGGCCAGCGTCACGCCCTCTGGCAGCGGGGCGCCGCTCCAGAGAAAGGCGATGTCTAGCGCGTTCTGGATCGCGAAGATCAGATTGAATGCCGCCAGTGACAGGATCAGCGTGCCGTGCGCGAGGTGCGGCATCGCGGCGGCGTCCCACTGCAAAACTCCGGTCTGTCGCAGCGTCCGACGCGGCCGCAGGCTGGACCAGACCAGAATGAGGAAGCAACCCGAGAAGATGAGCCGGAGCAGCAGGGTCGACAGATCGGGAAAGCGGATCGCGGCAAAGGCGTTGGCGATCACCGGATTGGCCTGTGCGAACAGGGTAAGGAACACCGCGCTGCCGATCATCGGCAGGACCAGCACCGCCGCCACCTTGACGATCCGGCGGTGATCGCGCCGTCCCTCCGCCCGCGCCAGTCGCCGGGCGTCGCGAAGCGGTGCGACGATGCCCAGCACGCCATGGGCGAACAGCCGCGCGGCCCATCGGATCGCGTCGTCGAACCGTCGCAGCGGCAATAAGGTCGCCGAGCCGATGGCGACGAGGAACAGCAGGGACTTGAGGGGCCCCGGATCGTCGACCAGCATCACCCCGAACAGCGTCGCCATCGCCAGCGCGACGCGTGCCGCCCGGCTGGCGCGGACATCGACGCGGGTCAGCGTCAGGATCACGCTCCACGCCAGCGCGAAGCCGCCCAGCGTCCAGCCGGGCTCTTCGCCATAGAAGAACAGGTGCGCCAGTCCGATCAGCGTGCCCGCGCCGATCAGCTTGACGTGAAAGCCATGGTGTCTGGATATATATGCGGTCATGCCGATCTCCCTCGATGGGAGCCTTGTGCCGGTCGGCCATCGAGACGGGGCGGTCGGCGCGGCGATCATCCTGTCCGAATCCCGTGCAGAAACGGTGCAGGGGCACGGCGGGGATCACGACGGTGGATGCGCCGATAATTCGCTTTGCACAGCCGCTTCAACATCTTAGCGTTCGTGCCTCATGCCATCCGACACGGGAGTATCCATGCAGCGTCGCCAGTTCCTCGCCTCCGCCAGCCTTGCCACGGTCGCCGCCGCCTTGCCGGGAATGGCGCGCGGAGCGGAGGGATCGCGCGACGGGGAATTGCGCGCGATGCTGGACCGCTTCTTCTACGCCCGGCTGGAGGACAGCCCGGAACAGGCGACCTCGCTGGGGCTCGATACCGGCCCGCGCGCGGCGTTGAAGAGCAGGCTCGGCGACGCCTCCCGCGCGGGCGAGGCGCGGCAATTCGCCCGCGCCAGGCAGGAACGGGCGGCGCTGCGCACCATCCCTCGCACCTCGCTGGGGCCGGCGGCGCGGCTGGACTATGACATCGTCGCCTATGGCCTGGACCGGGTGATCGCGGGCGAGCGCTTCGCCTATGGATCGAGCGCGGGCCGCTATGCCCCTTATGTGCTCAGCCAGTTGTCTGGCGCCTATCGCGACGTGCCCGACTTTCTGTCCAGCCAGCACCGGGTCACCCATGCCGCCGATGCCGACGCCTATGTCGCGCGGGTCGAGGCCTTCGCGAATGCGATCGATGCCGAGACGGCGCGGCAGCGCGAGGATGCGGGGCGGGGGGTCTTCGCCCCCGACTATATCCTCGATACGACGCTGAAGCAGTTGGCGGCGGTGCGCGACAAGGCGCCCGAGGCGACCGGCCCCGCCATGGACCTGGCGGCCAAGCTGAAGGCCGCGCAACTGCCGCCCGAGCGTGCCGCCACCGTCGCGCGGCTGATGGGCGAGCGGGTCTTCCCCGCGCTCGACCGCCAGCGGGCGCTGGTCACCGAACTCCGCGCCAAGGCGGTGCATGACGCGGGCGTCTGGCGCTTGCCGGACGGTGCGGCCTATTACACCGCCGCTGCCGCCGCCGCGACGACCACCAATATGGCGGGCGATGAAATCCACCGGCTGGGGCTGGCGCAGGTCGCCGAGATAAGCGCGCGGCTCGACGGGCTCTTGAAGGCGCAGGGGTTGACCCAGGGCAGCGTGGGCGAGCGGCTGGTCGCGCTGAACAAGCGGCCCGATCAGCTCTATCCCAACACCGATCCGGGCCGCGAAGCCCTGCTGGAGCAGCTTCGTGCGCAGGTCGCGGCGATGACCCGTCGCCTGCCCGAGCAGTTCGCGACGCTGCCCAAGGCCCCGGTCGAAATCCGCCGGGTGCCGGAGGCGATCCAGGCGGGTGCGCCGGGCGGCTATTACCAGTCGGCCTCGCTCGACGGATCGCGGCCCGCCATCTACTTCATCAACCTGCGCGACACGTTCGACCGGCCCAAATTCGGTCTGGCGACGCTGACCTATCATGAGGCGGTGCCCGGCCATCATCTTCAGGTCATGTCGGCGCTGGAGAGCCAGGATATCCCGCTCATCCGTCGCCGGGGCTTTTATTCCGGCTATTCCGAAGGATGGGCGCTCTATTCCGAACAGCTTGCCGACGAGATGGGGATGTATGAGGGCAATCCGCTGGGGCAGATCGGCTATCTGCAATCGCTGCTGTTCCGCGCGACCCGGCTGGTCGTCGATTCGGGGATGCATGCCAAGCGCTGGAGCCGGGAGAAGGCGACCGACTATCTGATCGCGACCACCGGCATCGCACGCGGGCGCAGCCAGGGAGAGATCGACCGCTATACCGTCTGGCCAGGACAGGCGTGCAGCTACAAGATCGGGCACACGGTCTGGACCCGCCTGCGCGACGCCGCCAAGGCCAAGGCGGGGGCGGGATGGGATCCCAGGCGGTTCCACGAGGTGCTGACGCTGGGCGCGATGCCGCTCGACGTGCTGGAGCGGGTGGTGCGGGAGCGGATGGCGTAACGCTTGGCCAATCGCCCTGGTCGCGGATAGGGTCGTGGCGGAGGATAATGATGATGACCAAGCCACGCCCGTATCTTGCCGCCCTGACGTTGTTGTTCGCCGCCCTGTCTTTCGGTGGTGGTGCGGCGAGCGCGGCGGACGGGCCATCGCGCGACCTGGGCGACTGGACGCTGGCGCCGAGCGAGGATGGGCAGGGGTGTTTCCTGACCCGCGTCTACAAAAGGCCGGGCGATACCACGCTGCTGCTGGGGTTGGACCGGGACGGGTCCAATCATCTGACGGTGCTGAACGACAATTGGTCGATCAAGCCCAAGGAGCGGCTGGCGCTCGACTTCCGGCTGACGAGTGGCGGCTATCCGAAGCATTTCGCGGTCGGCCTCAACTCGGACGGAAAGCCGGGCTTCGTCACCAGCTTCGAAAAGGCCTTCCCGACCTATCTCGCCCGGTCGCAGCGACTGGATATCGCGCGGGGCGATGTGCCCGTCGAACGGCTGGCGATGGACGGCAGCGGCACGGCGATCGCGGCTCTGCGCGATTGCGTTGCCGCCCGAAAGAGCGCACAGAGAAAGGCTCCCAGGGAAGACCGGGGTAATGACGGCATCCCGCGCGACCCCTTCGCCAAGCAGTCGGATCGCAGGCGCTGAATTCTGAACCAAGACTTAACAGGTCGAGTTGTTTGGCAAGTCTTGGCGATTATTTTGCAGTAAACGCTTGGTCGAAAAACTGGCACGGTCGAACAGAATTGGATTGTCGAACCTTTTTCGCTCAGCTTCGTTGTTGCGGTTGGTTAACGACTGAAAGAACTGTTATGTCTGCTTTTGCCTCCAAATCCCTTCTCGCGGTGGTGACCCTGGCTGGCGCTGTCGGCCTTAGCGGTTGCGCCACCAAGTCCTTTGTCCGCGAACAGATCGCTCCGGTCAGCCAACGCGTGGATTCGCTGGAGCAGCGGCTCCAGCAGACCGACGGCACCGCCAAGGCGGCGCTGGCGGAAGCGCAGGCCGCGTCGGGTCAGGCCCAGGCCAATGGCCAGCGGCTGGATCAACTCGGCGGTCGCGTCGACGGTGTCGAACAGCGCCTGACCGTGCAGGAACAGAAGCCCGCACGGCGCCCCCGTCATTGATCCCGACGCCATTGATCGACTGCGCATCGATCCGATAAATTGAAGCCCCTTAGCTGTGCCGGTCTTCCCATCGCGGAGGACCGGCCATTTTTGTCGAGTCCCTCTTGCCGATGATCCCCATATTGGCGCCGCTGATCGGTCTTGCCCTGGCCACCCCGGCCGTGACCGATGTCCACCGCCCCAAGACGGTCCGCGCCGCGCCCGCCAAGACGGCGCGAAAGGCCCCGCCGACCAAGGCGGATGCCGCGCCTCCGATCCTCCCTTCGCCGGATGTCCAGCGGGTGATGTCGTGGGTCAGCGGCTCGGGCGACAATCGCGGCCTGCCCTGGGCGGTCGTCGACAAGGCCCATGCCGCGCTGTTCCTCTTCGCCCCCGATGGCAAGCCGCTGGCCGCCGTGCCGGTGCTGATCGGGATCGCGCCGGGTGACGAGGCGAGCCCCGGCGTCGGGACCAAGACACTGGCCGCGCTCGGCCCCGCGGAAAAGACCACGCCCGCCGGGCGCTATCTCGCCAAGTTCGGCCTGCCGGTCGCGGGCGAGCGGGTGCTGTGGGTCGATTATGCGACCTCGGTGGCGCTGCATCCGATCCCCAAGGATGCCGGAGCGAAGGAGAAGCGGCGCGAACGGATGCTGTCCCCCACGCCCGACGACAACCGCATCACCTTCGGCTGCATCAACGTGCCCCAGGCCTTCTATGCCCGGCAGTTGCGCCCGACGTTCCGGAAAAAGGGCGGCTATGTCTATATCCTGCCCGACACCAAGTCGCTGGAGGATGTGTTCCCCCGCCTGCGGGCATTGCCGCCGCTTTGACCTTTTGTTGCCGGGGCGCGGCCGATTCGATTGATGGTCGCAACCCGGCCGCCGCCGTCCAGCAGCACCTCCGCCAATTGAAAATTGCTTCGCATCAATGACGGCCCGGTGAACAGTTATAATCGACACCCGTGATTAGCTGGGATAAGCCGGTCAGATGGCAGACATTCCTCAGACGCCGCTGCTCGACACGGTCCATACCCCCGACGATCTGCGTCGGCTGGCTCCCGAACAGTTGCGGCAACTCGCCGACGAATTGCGGACCGAGACGATCTCGGCGGTCGGCACCACCGGCGGTCATCTCGGTTCCGGGCTGGGCGTGGTCGAGCTGACGGTCGCGATCCATTATGTCTTCAACACGCCCGACGACCGGCTGATCTGGGACGTCGGCCATCAATGTTATCCGCACAAGATCCTGACCGGGCGGCGCGATCGCATCCGTACCATCCGCCAGGGCGGCGGCCTGTCGGGCTTCACCAAGCGGACCGAGAGCGAATACGACCCCTTCGGCGCGGCGCATAGCTCGACCTCGATCTCGGCGGCGCTGGGCTTTGCGATCGCCAACAAGCTGGCAGGCACGCCGGGCAAGGGCATCGCGGTGATCGGCGACGGCGCGATGTCGGCGGGCATGGCCTATGAGGCGATGAACAATGCCGAGCAGGCGGGCAATCGCCTGATCGTCATCCTGAACGACAACGACATGTCGATCGCGCCGCCGGTGGGCGGCCTGTCGGCCTATCTGTCGCGCATGGTGTCCAGCCGCGAGTTCCTGGGCGTGCGCGACGTGCTCAAGAAGCTCGCCAAGCGCTTCCCGCGTCCCATCCAGAAGGCGGCGCGCAAGACCGACGAGTTCGCGCGCGGTATGACCATGGGCGGCACGCTGTTCGAGGAACTGGGCTTTTATTATGTCGGCCCGATCGACGGCCATAATCTGGACCATCTGATCCCGGTGCTGGAGAATGTCCGCGACGCCGAGGAAGGCCCGATCCTGATCCATGTCGTCACAAAGAAGGGCAAGGGCTATGCCCCGGCTGAGGCGGCGGCGGACAAATATCACGGCGTCCAGAAGTTCGACGTCATCACCGGCGCACAGGCCAAGGCCCCTCCGGGACCGCCCGCCTATCAGAATGTGTTCGGCGAGGCGCTGGCCCGCGAGGCGGAGAGCGATCCGCGTATTTGCGCCATCACCGCCGCAATGCCGTCGGGCACCGGACTCGACAAATTCGCCGTGACCTATCCCGACCGCTTCTTCGACGTGGGCATCGCCGAGCAGCATGCGGTCACCTTCGCGGCCGGGTTGGCGGCGCAGGGGATGCGGCCCTTCTGCGCGATCTATTCGACCTTCCTCCAGCGCGCCTATGACCAGGTCGTCCATGACGTCGCGATCCAGAATCTGCCGGTCCGCTTCGCGATCGACCGCGCCGGGCTGGTCGGGGCGGACGGGGCGACCCATGCGGGGTCGTTCGACGTCACCTATCTGGCCAGTCTGCCCAACATGGTGGTGATGGCCGCCGCCGACGAGGCGGAACTGGTCCATATGGTCCATACCTGCGTCAACCATGACACGGGGCCGATCGCGGTTCGCTATCCGCGCGGCAACGGCGTCGGCGTGGCGCTGCCCGAGACGCCCGAATTGCTGGAGATCGGCAAGGGCCGCGTCGTGCGCGAGGGCAAGAAGGTCGCGATCCTCTCGCTCGGCACCCGTTTGGCGGAGGCCCTGCGCGCCGCCGACACGCTGGAGGCCAAGGGGCTGTCGACCTCGGTCGCCGACCTGCGCTTCGCCAAGCCGCTCGACGAGGCGCTGATCCGCCGGATGCTGACCACGCATGAAGTGGCGGTGACGATCGAGGAGAATGCGATCGGTGGCCTCGGCGCGCATGTCCTGACCATGGCATCGGACGAGGGGCTGATCGACGGCGGCCTCAGGCTCCGCACCATGCGCCTGCCCGATATCTTCCAGGATCAGGACAAGCCCGAGGTGCAATATGCCCAGGCCGGACTGGACGCCGATGCGATCGTCGAGACGGTGCTGAAGGCGCTACGCCACAACAGCGCCAACGTCCCCGAAGGCGCGCGGGCGTGATCCGCGGCTGGACCGCGGTCATCGTCTTCACGACGCTGGCGGTGGTCATGATGATCGGGTTGAATGTCCGCATGTGGCGGCGAATGAAGGCCGTCACGGCGGCGGCGAAGGCGGAGGCGGCTCGGCATGAGGTCGAGGCGGCTCCATCGGACGAGCGCACAGACCTCCGTTCAGCCTGAGCGAAGTCGAAGGCCAAGGGAAACCCCGTGCCTTCAATCCCACTCCGACAAAGCCGAGATGGTGTACGTGGCGGATGGCGGGGCGTAGCCTTCGACTTCGCTCAGGCTGAACGGAGGAGGGGGAGGGGACGTCTCACCTCCGTTCGCGCTGAGCGAAGTCGAAGCACATGCCCGACCATCGGCCCCGAGCAACGGGCTATACTTATCGCCCCAGATAATGCGCCTGCGCCGCGTCCGTCGCGTTGACCGCCAGCACGGCGCGCGCATCGCCCGGCGATAACGGCCCCGAAGGCGTTGGGCGATCCGTGCCGCTCGCGGCGATCACCCGGTCGAGCAGTTCCTGACCTTCCTGCCACCAGCCCAGACCGCTGGCCGCATTGATATGCCCCTGGTGCCCGGCATCGACGAAATGGCTACCCCAATCGACCGCCAGGCTGTGCGCTCGCTCGATCGAGATCCACGGATCGTCCTGGCTGGCCACTAGGATCGAGGGGAAGGGCAGCGGCGTGCGCGGCGACGGCGCGAAGCCCTTCAACGCGTCCGGCGCATCCGCCCGGTCGACATCGGCGGGCGCGACCAGCAATGCGCCCGCGACCGGCCAGCCATAGGGTTGCGGGGACAATTCCGCCCACCAGGCGACGGCCAGACAGCCCAGCGAATGCGCCGCCAGGATCACCGGCGCCTGCGCCTGGCGGATCGCCTGATCGAGCCGCGTGACCCAGGCATTGCGGTGCGGCGTCGACCACATGCCCAGTTCGACCCGGATCGTGTCGGGTCGCGCCTCTTCCCACAGGCTCTGCCAATGCGAGCGGCCCGAGCCGCCCAGCCCGGGTACGGTGAGGACCGTCGGTTTGCGGGCCTCATAGGATGCGAACGAACCCATATGGCGTCTCCTCGATTCCGGGTCGGGTCGACTCCCGATCCATGTGGTCAATCTATTCCCACTAAAAAGATAGGCAATAGCTTTCGAGCCCAGTGGATCGTGGCTTGCGACGGGCCGAGCCGGGGGGTAGGGGCGGGCATGGCCAAGCTGCGTGTCGACCAGATGCTCGTGGACCGCGGACTCGTGGAATCCCGTTCGCGCGCCCAGGCGCTGGTGATGGCGGGCCTGGTCTTTTCGGGCGAGACGAAGATCGCCAAGCCCGGCCAGCAATTGTCGGAGGATGCCGCGCTCGACGTGCGCGGGCGCGACCATCCCTGGGTGTCGCGCGGCGGCATCAAGCTGGCGCACGGGCTGGAGCATTTCGGTTGGGACGTGACCGATGCGGTGGCGATCGATGTCGGCAGTTCGACCGGGGGCTTTACCGACGTGCTGCTGCAAAAGGGGGCGGCGCGGGTCTATGCGGTCGATAGCGGCACCAACCAGCTTGCCTGGTCGCTGCGGCAGGACCCGCGCGTCATCGTCCATGAACAGACCAGCGCCCGCATCCTGACCGATGCGCATATCCCCGAACCCGTGAACATGATCGTCTGCGATGCCAGTTTCATCGGGCTGGCCAAGGTGCTGGAGCGCCCGCTGAGCTTCGCCGCCCCGGACGCGCGGCTGCTCGCGCTCATCAAGCCGCAGTTCGAGGCGGGGCGTGAGGAGGTCGGCAAGGGCGGGGTGGTCCGCGATCCTGCCGTCCACGCACGCGTCTGCGATCAAGTTGTCGCCTGGCTGACCGAGGCAGGATGGCAGGTCGCGGGCGTGGCCCAAAGTCCCATCACCGGACCCGAGGGAAATATCGAGTTTCTGATCGCCGCATCCCGAAACTGAACGGCTCGGCCCATATAAAATTCACCTTATCCGTTTACTGTCTGTGGCAGGTGCGGCACACCCACGGGCATCATGGCGAAAGAGGGTCAATTGGGTACGATCGCGTCGAAGGGTCAGTTGCGGATGTCCTTCCTGCGCTGGGCGGTCGTCATCGTGCCCCTTGTTCTGCTGATCGGTTTCGCATCGGGGCGCTCGGTGCCCGCGGGCAGCGAGAATGGCTGGTATATGGCGCTCACCAAGCCCGAGCTGACTCCGCCCGGCTGGGTGTTCCCGGTGGCCTGGACGACGCTCTACGTCCTGATCGGTCTGGCGCTCGCGATGATCGTCCATGCGCGGGGTGCGCGGGGGCGGGGCGTCGCCATCGGCCTGTTCGTGGCCCAGTTCGCGCTGAACCTGGCCTGGACCCCGCTGTTTTTCGGCGCGCATAAGGTCGGTACGGCGCTGGTCGTGCTGATCGCGATCCTGCTGCTGTCGATCGTCACCACCGTCGCTTTTTCGCGGATTCGGCGCGGGGCGGCGTGGTTGATGCTGCCCTATCTGGTGTGGCTGTCTTTCGCCGGGGTGCTCAACTGGCGGATCGGCCAGCTCAATCCCGATGCGGAAAGGCTTGTGCCGAGCGCCCAGACCTCCCAAATGCTGTGAAACGAATTTTGGGAATTTGATCATGCAGGCCGATAACAAGCTGTTCGACGATTTCGCCAAGGTGATGAACGGCCTGGCCGGTACCGTCGCCGGCATGGGCCGCGAGGCCGAGGCGAGCGCCCGTTCGCGTGCGCGCGAGTGGATCGGCGGACTGGATTTCGTCAGCCGCGAGGAGTTCGAGGTCGCCAAGGCGATGGCGGTCGCCGCACGTGACGAGGCTGATGCGCTGAAGGCGCGCCTGGATGCGCTGGAGGCGCGGCTGGGTGGTTCGGCGACGGCGACGACCGGGGTCGAATCCTGACTTCCCTAAGTCGTTCCGATCGCTGGTCCGGCGCGGGTCGCCGGACAGCTATCCACAGATTTCGGCATCCGGCTGCTTGCAGCTTGACCGCGCGCGGTGCAACCTGCGGCGGTCTGGGTTTGTTCGCAAGGGCCTGTGATGCTTGAATCGACCGATCATGAAGCCGATGATTCGGCCCCCATCGATATGCTGGAGGCGTATTTCGCCGCCCATGGGTGGGAGCATGAGCGTCATGACGAGGAAATCGTCGCGACGGTTAAGGGCAGCTGGGCCAGCTACGAACTCCGCGCGCTGTGGCGTGATGACGACAGCGTCCTGCAATTCCTGGCTTTTCCCGATATCAAGGTGACCGAGGATCGCCGCGCCAGCATCTATGAGGCGCTGGCAATGGTCAACGAACAGCTATGGATCGGCCATTTCGAGCTTTGGTCGAACAGCGGCATCCTGCTCTATCGCCACGCCGCGATGGTCGATGGCGGGGAGGACGGCACCATCTCGCTCTCGGCGACCGAATTGCTGGTCGAATCGGCGATTGAGGAGTGCGAGCGCTTCTATCCCGTGTTCCAGTTCGTCCTGTGGGGCGGCAAGACCCCGCGCGAGGCACTGGCCGCCGCGTTGATCGAGACGCAGGGCGAGGCCTGAGGGGCTGGACGTGAGCTTTCCTGACGGTCCCATCTGGCTGATCGGCTGCGGCAACATGGCCGGGGCGATGCTGCGGCGCTGGTTGTCCTCCGGGCTGGACCCCCGACAGGTCACCGTCATCACCCGCAGCGGGCGCGCCGCGCCGGAGGGCGTTCGCTCGCTGACCGCGCTGCCCACCGATGAGACGCCCGCGATCCTGATGCTCGGGTTCAAGCCGCAGCAACTGGACGATATCGCCCCGACCCTGGCGCATCTGCGTCCCGCCTTGCTTCTCTCGATCCTGGCGGGGGTGGAGGAACAGGCCCTGGCGTCGCGTATTCCCGCCGATTCGGTGGTGCGGATGATGCCAAACCTGCCGGTCGCGATCGGGCAGGGGGTGACGGCGCTTTACACGAGTTCGACCGATCCGGCCGTCCGTGCGGCGGCGGAAGCGCTGGCGACGCCGCTGGGAATCGCGCCCTGGGTCGAGGACGAGGCGCGGTTCGATGCCGTCACCGCGCTGGCGGGCTGTGGTCCGGCCTTTGTCTTTCGCTTTATCGACGCGCTGGCGCAGGCCGGAGCGGCCCTGGGTCTCGCACCCGAACTGGCGCAGCGATTGGCGCTCGCGACGGTCGACGGGGCAGGGGCGATGGCCATGGCCGCCGACGTATCGGCCGCCACGCTCGCCGACCGGGTGGCGAGCCCCGGGGGCTCTACCCGTGCGGGCTTAAATGTGCTGGACGCCGATGACGCGCTATTGCGGCTGATCGCCGAGACCCTGGCCGCTTCGGAGCGACGCAATCGCGAGATGGCGGCCGCCGCTCGGGGCTGAGGACGTGTTTCGCGCAGAGGCGAAGAACTGTGCAGCTTGGGGGAGCGTTGCCTCACCCCCTGTCGCCTTCTAGCGATTCTAAGATTAAAGCGGCTCTGTTCCCTCGCCACGCCGCCGCGCTAAATCAGCCGTCGTTGGTCCGCAAATCCTCGATCCGGGCGCGTTCCTGCTCGGGGATGAACCCCTCCAGCACGGTCCAGAACCCCGTCACCGCCTGCTGCCCGGCCCGCGCATAGGCCTTGGAAAGCTTTTCGCGCAGCGCGTCGAACAACTCCGCTTCCATCTTCGCGCCGGCGGGCGTCAGACGCAGCAGCCTCTGCCGCCGGTCGCGATCGCCCGGCCGCGTCTCGATCAGGTCGCGGCTTGCCAGTTCGTTGAGCACGCGGCCCAGTGACTGTTTGGTGATCGCGAGCAGCGACAGCAACTCGCTGACCGTCATGTCGGGCTTGCGAGCCATGAAGTACAGGGCGCGGTGATGGGCACGGCCCAACCCTTGCGCGGCGAGACCGCGGTCGATGGATCGCACGAGGTGGCTATTGCCGAAATACAGCAATTCCATGCCCCTGCGGAGTTCGGGCTCGCGGAGAAATTGTGCCGACGCGGACTGGTTAGAGGCAGCCATGTTGACCCGTCTAGACACAGGGCCTAGGCCACGGCAACCCAAAACAGAGAGATGATCATGGACGCGGCACAATCCCTTACGTTTCGGTTCGATCCTTGCGCGACTCCGGTTGCGGCGAGCGAGCGGGCGGCGCGTCTGGTCGATCCGGGCTTCGGTCGCGTCTTCACCGATCACATGGCGCTGATCCGCTATAGCGACGACAAGGGCTGGCACGATGCACAGATCACCGCGCGCGCACCGCTCAGCGTCGATCCGGCGGCCTCGGTCCTGCATTATGCGCAGGAAATCTTCGAGGGGATGAAGGCCTATCGCCTGGCCGATGGCGGCACCGCGCTGTTCCGGCCCGAGGCGAATGCGCGGCGTTTTCAGGATTCGGCGCGTCGCATGGCGATGCCCGAACTGCCCGAGAATCTGTTCCTCGAATCGGTCGAGCGGCTGGTCGAGATCGAGCGGAACTGGATTCCCGAACAGGATGGCGGCGCGCTCTATCTGCGCCCCTTCATGTTCGCGAGCGAGGTGTTCCTGGGCGTGAAGCCGTCTGCGGAATATCTCTACATGGTCATCGCCTCATCGGTTGGCGCCTATTTCAAGGGCGGGGCGCCCGCCGTGTCGATCTGGGTCAGCCAGGGCTATACCCGCGCGGCGCCGGGCGGCACCGGTGCGGCCAAGTGCGGCGGGAATTACGCCGCCAGCCTGCTCGCCCAGAAGGAAGCGATCGCGAACGGCTGTGACCAGGTGGTCTTCCTCGATGCGGTCGAGCGCCGCTGGGTCGAGGAACTGGGCGGCATGAATGTCTTCTTCGTGTTCGATGACGGCTCGCTGGTGACGCCGCCGCTGACCGGCACGATCCTGCCCGGCATCACGCGCGACTCGATCCTGACCATCGCCCGCGCGCAGGGCCTGACGGTGCGCGAGGAGCCCTATGCCATCGATCAGTGGCGCGCCGACGCCGCCAGCGGTCGCCTGGTCGAAGCCTTCGCCTGCGGCACGGCGGCGGTCGTCACCCCGATCGGCAGCGTCGCGGAGCCGGCGGGCCGCTTCACCATCGGCAGCGGCGGCCCCGGCCAGCTGACCACCCGTCTTCGCGAGCAGCTGGTCTCGATCCAGCGCGGCCAGGCCCCCGATCCCCATGGCTGGATGCGCCGCCTGGGCTGAAGATTCGACTGAATAGGGCTTTTCAAGAGCGGCGCGCCGGTTATAAGCGCGCCTCTCCACTGGGGCGTCGCCAAGCGGTAAGGCAACGGTTTTTGGTACCGTCATACGCAGGTTCGAATCCTGCCGCCCCAGCCAGTCACTGATTGCCCCAGCTAAGGGGACCTAAAACTGCGGTTTTCGGTAACTTAGCGGGACTTCGACCATCGCAGTGGCGTCAACTGACGCCAGTCGATGGAGCCAGTCCCTGATGCCAGCGATCGAGAACGTCACCCGCCGCAGCGCGGTCTATTGGTGGCGTCGAAGGCTGCGTTTGGCGCCCGCGAGCGCAAATCCTATAACCGTTGTGACGATGGTCAGCCTTCTGACGAAGGATCAGCCGGTCGCGCGTCGACGCGCGGTCGCGATGACCGGGCGGAGCGAGGCGGTACGGATGAGCCTGTACGAAAAGATCGAGCGTGACGGCCTGACCGCGGAACAGGCCAGTGCGGTGTTCCAGGAGGAGATGGTCCGCTACCGGAACATGCTTGCCTATCAGCACCAGTCGATTCAACAGGACGGCGAAGGAGATGTCGCGGAACGCTTCGCGCAGATGCGGGCCATTTATGGCGCGGTGAACCGCGATTTTGCCGCCAACGGCTTCGGCGATTTTCTGGGGATCGATTATGTCGGCGGTTTCGATCGCCGCTTCGCCGACTTGGACGACGAAGCGCGCGGCCACCTCTACGCGATGCTCGGTCGAGCGCCTGACCTGCCAGAGCACCTGCGGAACGAGGCGCGTGACCTGTTGCGTCGCGTGGGGATCGACGACTCCGACGGTCGGAGTGAGGCGGCCCGTCAGATCATGTGCCAGGCACGAGCGGCGGCCGCGTCGTCGTACGCCGATCCAGTGTTGCAGGATATGGCTAACCGGATGGCCGTTGCGGCGGCCATTATACGGCCCCTGGGCATGGTGGCTCCTTCCCATTCACAGACCGTGGCCCCGACAGCCGGTGTCACGTCCGTGCCCACCGCAGCGAATGTAGCGGCAGACCCCGAGCAATGGGATGAGGAGGATGGGGAGGACGAGAAAGCCGAACGGCAGCGCTATGCGCGCATGACCCCGTTGGAGGTCGTCGAGGCGTATATGAGCCTCAAGCCAAAGGCCCGAGGACGCGTCGCAACGACCAAAGCGGGCGTTAACAGATCGAAGTCACAGGCTAAGACCTGGGGCGACAGTCAACGGCGTCAGTTCAAGGCGGCCGCCTTCCTGTTCGGTAAGTCGAATGGCGGCAAGCCGCTGGCGCGAACGAGGCAGGAGGATCTCAACCGGTTCTACGACCAACTCAACCGCATGCCTTCCACGCACCACAAGTCATCGCGGCACGAGCCTATGACGATCGAGGACATCTGCGTCGAGGCCGCCGACCGGGTGGAGGAAGCGGAGAAGCACAAAGAACGCATCACTTTCACGATTGGTTTGGATGTCGGTACGATTAACAGGCATTTCGCCAACCTGAAAAAGCTGTGCACATGGCTTGCCAGCAAGACGACGATGCGGGCGCTCGATTTTTCCGACTACATTCTGGTGGAAGAGGAGCGCGACGAACGGACGGAGCGAGATCCCTACACCATCCAGCAGGGTCAGGAACTGTTCGCGCTCAGGATCTGGACCGGCAGCATGACGCTGGACGACCGGTTCGCGAAGGGCAGTGGCGGCCGGATCTGGCATGATGCGGCCTATTGGATCATGCCGATCGTCTGGTACTCGGGTATGCGGCGTGAGGAAGCGTGCAAGCTGCTCGTCGAGGACATCGGCGAGGAAGATGGCGTCCCCTATTTCGACATCCGCAATACCCGTGCCGGGCGGGTCAAGACCGCCAAGAGCACTCGGAAGGTTCCCATCTGCGCGGAACTTCGTCGGCTCGGCCTGCTGGACTACGTCGCCGCGATGCGGGCGGCAGGCGAAGAATATCTCTTTCCGGAAATCGTGCCCGGCAAGGGCGGCCGACCGTTGGGCGATGTGTTCTTCAACACCATCTGGCTGAAGATCAAGCCGCTGTTGACGCTCATCAAGCCGGGCCAGGCCGTACATAGCGGTCGACACATGGTCAGCACCGAGCTGAAGGCGTTGCAGACCTTCGAAGAGACGCGGGCCGACCTCCTCGGGCAGCAGATCGGCGGCGAAAATGCCGTTCGCTATGCGGGAGCGACGCGGCTGGAGATCCTGGCGGATGTCGTGGACCGCCTGCCCATCGTCACTGGGCATCTGCCCTCGCCCGAAACCATCAACCTCCTTCCGAAGCATCTGCGCTGTGCGCGCCCGACGCGTGAGTCGGCGGGCCGGAGGACGAGAGGCTGACCGGCGTGGTTACAGGACGGAATCAGCGCAGCCCCATCCGATCCATCTTCTTGAGCAGGCCGACTCGCGACAGGCCCAGTTCGCGGGCGGTATGAGTGTGGTTGTGGCCAGTGCGCGCCAGTGCCTCGACAATGCGGCGGCGTTCCAGCGCGGCGACTTCCTCTTCGAGACTTTGAGGGGCGGCGGATACGACGCTTTCTGACGGGATATCGCCGATCGCGAAGGCGAGGTCGGCGGCGGTGACGATGGTGCCCGCCGCGCCCGGGATCGCCAGCGCGGCGGCGCATTCGACGGCCGAGCGCAATTCGCGGACGTTGCCGGGCCATGCCCGGCTTGCCAGCCAATCCAGCGCGTCCGGCGAGAAGCTGGCTCGGCCTTCGCTACCCCGCCGCAGGAACAGGCGGGCCAGCAACGGCACATCCATCGCCCGCTCGGCCAGCGAGGGCGTGCGCAGCACCACGCCTTTAAGCCGGTAGAACAGGTCTTCGCGGAAACTACCCTCCGCCACGGCGGCGGCGAGGTCGCGATGGGTGGCGGCCACGATCCGCACATCTGCCTCGCGCGGGGCACGGGCGCCGACCGGCTGATAGCTGCCGTCGTTGAGGAAGCGCAGCAGCTTGACCTGCATGGCGGCGGGCATCTCGCCGATCTCGTCGAGGAACAGTGTGCCGCCATGCGCGGTCTCGATCAGGCCGGGCCGATCGACGGTGGCGCCGGTGAAGCTACCCTTCAGATGCCCGAACAACTCGCTTTCCAGCAATTCGGCCGGTACCGCGCCGCAGTGGATCGGAACCAGCGGCCGGGTGGCGCGCGGCGAGGCGGCGTGGATCGCGCGGGCGACCAGTTCCTTGCCGGTGCCGCTCGGCCCCAGCACCAGCGCGGGGAGCCGGGTCGGCGCGACGCGGCGGATCAGGTCGCGCAACCCCGCCATTGTCGGCGAGGTGCCGACCAGTCCCATATCCTCCTCCGCCCCCGCCTGCGCCCGCAGAGTGGCAACCTCGCGCGCGAGCCGCGCCCGCTCCAGCGCGCGGGCGACGACGACGCGCAGCATGTCGGGATCGACCGGCTTGGCGAGAAAGTCCCACGCCCCGGCCTCGACCGCCTTCAGCGCCAGAGCGTGATCGGCATGGCCGGTCATCACCACCACCGCGGCGGGGGCGAAGGAGGGGATCAGCGCTAACCCCGCCACCGGGTCATGGTGCGGCGGCATGGCGAGGTCGAGCAAGACGAGGTCGGTGGGATTGGCCCTGAACGCCGCCACCGCCGCGTCGCCATCGCCGACGACCTCCACGTCGTGGCCGAGGCCACGCAGCCACGCCCCGGTCAGCCGCTGGAAGGCGGGTTCGTCATCGGCGAGCAGGATCATCGGGATGCTCCGAAGGTCAGGCGGAAACAGGTCGACCAGCCGGGTCGCTCGGCCAAGGTGACCGAGCCGCCATGCGCCTCCATGATCCGCCGGACGATGGCGAGGCCGAGGCCGGTGCCGCCGGGACGGCGCGAGACGAAGGGGCGAAACAGGCTGTCCGCGATTTCGGGCGCGATGCCGGGGCCGTCGTCGCAGATGTCGATGGTGACCGGCGGCCCGACCTCCGCGAAGATGGCAACGCGCGTGCCGAGCGCGCGGCCGTTGTCGACGAGGTTGGTGAGTGCACGCAGCAGCGCGTGGCGGTCCGCCGCCACCATCAGGCTGTCCGGGACATGGACCTCCACGCCCAACGACGCGACCACGTCCGCCACGATCAACGGCTGCGGCACGATCGCCCAGGCACGGGCATAATCGAGGATGTCGGTGACGAGATGGTTCATCCGCGCCACCTGCTCGCCGACCTCGTTTCGCACCTCGGGCGGCGCGCCGGTGGCGGCCATCTGAATGATGCCGAGTGGGTTGCGCAGGTCGTGCGCGACCGTTGCCGCCAGCGCGCCGAGTTCGGCCAGCCGCGCCTCCCGCTCCGCCTCAACCAACTGGCGGGCGACGTTCAGGCGGCGGGCGCTCTCCGTCACCAATCCGGCGAAGCGCTCAGCGACATGCCGCGTGGCGATCGGCGCGTCGTCCCAGCCGGTGAGGGTCACCGTCTCGCCGTCGATCGACAACGTCGGGCCATCCGCCGGCAGGCTCAAGCGCTGTCGAAGGAGCGAACGCGCCGTCTCACCCAATGCCGCTTCGTCGGTGGGCTCCGCCAATTGGTCCCGCCATTCGGCCAGGTCCGCCTCGCTGATCCGCCCGCCCGGAAAGACGATCCTGTCAGCCAGTCGCTTCAATGGCGCAAGGATCGCGAGTCCCAGCGCCAGTGTCGCCGCTAGCGCCGCCCAAGTGGCGAACAGCCCCGCCGGACGCCCCGCCAGCGCTAGCGGCAGCGAGGCGATCAGCGCGCTCGCCGCGCCCGCGCCCGCGACGAGCATCAGCCATACCAGCCCCCGGCGCGCCCACACATCCGCGGCCATGAAGCGGTGCCGCACGATGCCATAGACCAGCGCGACCGAGTAGAAGGGCAGCAGCAGGACCGGCCACGGATAGGCGTCGATCCCCAACGCCGGAAAGGCGAAGCCGGTCAGCGCGACGAGCCCGATCAGGCTGGAGACGAACACCGCGCCCGCCTGCCTGCGGTGCTGGCCGTCCTGCTCGCGCCAGGTCTGCGCCAGCCGCAGATGCCCGGCGATGGACAGTATGGCCGCGACCGCCAGCACGCACCAGCCGATCGTCGAGGGCACGAACATGCCCGGAAATTCGCGCCAGGGCGCGACCGTGCCGACATCAAAGATCAGCCCGATCAGCGTCGTGAAGGCGGCGGTCGCATAGGCCGCGATGGCGACGGGCCGCAACGCGCCGCATAGCGCGAAGGCGAAGGCGAGATGGACGAACCCCGCAGCCGGCAGCGGCGACAGCGCGATCAGCGTCGTCGTCACCGGCCCAACGGCCGGGCCGAAGATTGCGGGCAGGACCTGCGCGATGCTCCACAGGGCGACGCCCAGCAGAAACACCGCCAGCAGCGTCGATCCCGGCACGGCCCTGGCACGGAGCGCCACGAACAGCGCCAATAACGCGCTGGCGATCGCGGTCAGCGACAGCGCACCGATATAGGCGAAGAGGCCAACAGCTATATCCATCGTTGACAGCATCGCAGCATCTTCCGTTCACGGTGTAAACATCGCGCGCAATTCCGAAGGGTGAAATGCACGGATTTCCGTCGATCGTGGCAATTGGCATGCCATTCGCAATGCTCCTTCCGAGCCGGGCGATCGTCGCCAGGTACTCGAAGGGAGACCGAACCATGTTGCTGCCGATCGCAGCCCTGCTGCTGACCTATGCGCTGACCGCGCTCATCTCTTTGCTCGCGGCCGTCGTGCTCTGGCGCCCGCTGGCAATCCTGCTTGCCGAGCTCTGCGGAACCGAGGAGCGGTCACGCTTCTGGACGGTGTGGTCGACCGTGATGATGGTCGTGACGCCGATGCTGTTCGTGTCCTGGCGCGGCGTGGCCACGGAGCCGACCCAATTGGTGCAGGGCACGATGACCAGTGCGCTGCTTGGTGTCCTGATGGCGCTGGCCGGCATGGGCATGGCGGTGTGGAGCCGCAGCCCTCGCGCCGATGCCTGACGGGAGCGAGACGTCATGCATGTCCTGATCGTGGGCGCGAGCGGCTTTATCGGGCGGCACCTTGCCGCCCGGCTGGTGGCGGAGGGCGCCTGTGTCACCGCCGCCGGTCGCGCGCCGGATCGCTTGAGGCGGTGCCTGCCGAGGGCGGCGGCGATCCGCTGCGACCTTGCCACTGACGGGTTGGAGGACTGGCGCGAGCGGCTGGCGGGAGTCGACGCGGTGGTCAACTGCGCAGGGCTGTTCGGCGACGAACGGGGCTATGCGCGCGTCCATGCCGGTGGGGCGATCGCGTTGTTCGACGCCTGCCGCGCCGCCGGAGTTGGCCGCGTGCTCCAGATTTCCGCGCTGGGCGCGGCGGCCGATGCCGTCAACGCCTATCACCGCAGCAAGGCCGCCGCTGACGACCATCTGGCGGGGATGGGGGACGCGATCGGCTGGGCGATCGTCCGGCCGTCGCTCGTCCTCGGCCGTGGCGGGCAGAGCAGCGCGCTGTTCACCACGCTCGCCGCGCTGCCGGTCACGCCGGACCTCGGTCGCGCCGATGGCTTGGTGCAGCCGATCCATGTCGACGATCTGGTCGGGATACTGATTCGCCTGCTTCGCGCTCCGCTGCCGCTGGCCGTCCGGATCGATGCGGTCGGGCCGGAGGCGATGAGCACGTCGGCGCTGGTGACGATCCTGCGCAACTGGCTAGGCCTGCCGGACACGATGCGGGTCACGATGCCGCGCTGGCTGATCGCGGGAGTCGCTCGCCTCGGTATCGGGCCGGTGACGCGCGAGGGCTTGGCGATGCTGGCGGCGGGCAACACGACGTCCGTCGAACCGCTGATCGCCATCACCGGTTTCCGTCCGGCACCGATTGCCCAGGCCTTGGCCCGCCGCCCGTCGAATTGGGCCGACCTGCGTACGGCACGATTTGCCCCTGTCGCGCCGATCCTGCGCACTGCGCTCGCGCTGGTCTGGTTCGCCGGTGGAGCAATACCCTTGTTCGTCACTCCGGCGGCGACGAACATGGCGTGGCTGGCGCGGGTCGGCCTGTCGGGGAGTGCGGCGACGATCGCCTTATGCGCAGGCGCGCTGGCCGACATCGCGGTCGGCGCTGCGCTCCTCCTGAGGATACGCGGCGCGGCGCTTGCGGGGATCGCCCTGATGGCGACCTACACGCTGATCCTGACCCATATCGCGCCCGAACTCTGGGCCGATCCCTTCGGTCCGCTCGTCAAGAACGTCGCCGTCTTCGCCCTGTCGCTCGCCGTCAACGCGCTGGAGATCCGTCGTGGCTGATTATCTGCTGCTGAAAACCGTCCATATCCTCAGCTCGACCCTGTTGTTCGGCACCGGGCTCGGCACCGCCTTCCATGGCTGGATGGCGAACCGCTCCGGCGACGCGGGCGCGCGCCGGGTGGTCAATCGCAACGTCGTCCTCGCCGACTGGCTATTCACGACCCCCGCCGTCATCGTTCAGCCGGTGACCGGGGTGTGGCTGGCGCAACTCGCGGGCTTTTCGCTGACGACCGGCTGGCTGGCGGCGTCGATCGCGCTCTATCTGATGGTCGGCGCCTGCTGGCTGCCGGTGGTCGGCATCCAGATCCGGATGCGCCGCATCGCCGATGCCACCCCGGCGGAGATGCCGCTGCCGGCGCGCTATTTCCAGCTGTCGCGGACGTGGTTCCTGCTCGGCTGGCCGGCGTTTATCGGGGTGATCGTCATCTTCTGGCTGATGGTGACCAAGCCGGAGTTCGTGTGGTGACCCAGCCCCTGTTCCGTCGTCTCCTCGGGGCCCCGATCGATGATCTGCCGCCCGTGCTGCGCGAGGCGCATGACAGACGGATCGACCAGCGCTGGCGCGGCGTGGCGCAGGTCGAGGCGCACCCGAACCCGCTGGCGCGGCTGCTCTGCCGCATGATGCGCCTGCCCCCCGCCGGGACGGCCATCCCGGTCACGGTCTGGTTCGAGAGGCGCGGCACCGCCGAACACTGGCACCGCGATTTCGCCGGACGTCGCTATGGCAGCACGCTGGTCGAGCGTGACGGATTGATGATCGAGCGGATGGGCATGGCGACCAACATCTTCCGCGTGTCGGTGGAGGACGGCGCACTCCGGTTGGACCTGATTGGCTTCAGGTTCCTCGGCGTCCCGCTGCCTTCCGCCCTGCGCCCGCATTGTCACGCCCGCGAACATGGAAACGACGGGTGCTATGTCTTCGACGTGCCCGTCGACCTCTGGCCCTTCGGCCGGATCATCCACTACACCGGCCAGATGGAGCGGATCGATGACTGACGGCCCCATCATCCTGTTCGACGCGCAATGCGTCCTGTGCTCGGCCAATGCCCAGTTCATCCTACGCCACGATCGCCGGCACCGTTTCCGACTGGCGGCGATGCAGGGTGCAGCCGGTGCGGCGCTGTTCCGTCGGCACGGGATAGACCCGACAGATCCCGACACGATCCTCGTTGTCGATGGCGATAATATCCTGCGGGACAGTGACGCGGTGATCGCAATCTACACAGGCCTGGGCTGGCCGTGGCGCGTCGCGGGAGTGGCCCGCTTGGTGCCGAACTGGTTGCGCGACCGGGCTTACCGATGGATCGCCCGTAACCGCTATCGCTTCTTCGGCAGGCGGTCGACGTGCTGGCTTCCAGCGCCGGAGGATGCCGGTAGGGTTCTATCATAGCCGCGCACCTGCCCGATACCGGAAGCCGTAGTTGGCCGATGTCGCTCTGCGTTGGAGCGAAGGCGACGGGCATTGGGACAAAGCTGTCATTCCGATCCGGCTCGCGAAACGGCGATTTATGGCAATAGCTGACGTTCACGCGCTCGGCCCGTAATCACTTCCCTCCGGTCGACATCCATTTTCCCGCTACCGGCGGAATGACCCAACGCACGAAGCCGCTGCGCGGCATTGGGGTTCGCGGTGAGATAACGCGTCAGCGCTGAGGTTTTGTCCTGCGGCAGCGGAGGCAGACGATGGGGTTCCTTCAACAAGAGGAACTTTGTCATGACGACGTCACCGACCGAAGCACCTGTCACCCCGCTGCGCCAGCGGATGCTCGACGACATGGCGATGCGTTCGATGCGGGCGCGGACGCAACACGACTATGTCCGCCACGTCCGCACCTTCGCGGCCTTTCTCAAGCGCTCGCCGGCCACCGCGACGGCAGAGGACGTGCGGTGCTTCCAGGTTCACCAGCGCGAGCACGGCGTCAGCGAGTCCGTCATCGGCGCGACGGTATCGGCGTTACGCTTCCTGTTCGGGGTGACGCTCGACCGGCCGGATCTGTCGCGCAAGCTGGTGCTGGCGCCGCGGCCTCGCAAGCTGCCCGACGTGCTGAGCGTCGATGAGGTCGCGCGACTGCTCGAGGCGGCACCGGGCATCAAGTACCGCGCGGCGCTCGGCGTGGCATACGGTGCCGGCCTGCGCGTGTCGGAGGTCGCCCACCTCAAGGCCGACGATATCGACAGCAAGCGCATGCTCATCCGTATCGAGGAAGGCAAAGGGCGCAAGGACCGCAACGCGATGCTCTCGCCGCAACTGCTCGAACTGCTCAGGGTCTGGTGGCGCGAGGGCAAGCGGCGTAGCGTCCTGCTGCCGCACGGATGGCTGTTCCCGGGCCGCAGCTACACCGACCCGATCTCGACGCGGCAGCTGCACCGCGCGGTCCACGAGGCGGCCGAAGCCGCGGGCATCCGCAAGCGGGTCAGCCCGCATACCCTACGGCACAGTTTCGCCACGCACCTGCTCGAGCAGGATGTCGATATCGCCGATGGCTGACGAGACCGATGGAGCGCTGGGCGCGCTGACGACGGGGTTCGTCCTGCCGCCGGCCGATTTCGAACGGTCCGGCCGGCCGATCCCGCGCCCATATTGGGATGCGGTCCGGGCCTACCCCTTTCACTGCCCGCTAGACCTGCCAGTCGGCGACGGGTCGGAATTCGAGTGGGAGGACAATCCCATGCCGCGCTTCGGCAATTATGACCTGATGATCGCGCGGGACGCAAAATTCGCCTTTTGGGCGAATGAGGCGCAGCAACGCTTCACCAACCTGTCAATGCATGTCCGGATGATGCGGGACATCCCACGCGATGCCGAAGAGGAGACGTGGCAATGGGCCGACCGCGCCTATGCAAGGATCGTCGCCCAGACCGGCGCGGACCTGCCCGACCACGACTTGTCGCGGCTGATCGATCGGGATTACGACATCCTTCAGGACGACGAACGCTGCCGCATTTGGTGGCACTGGGCAGAGCGGCATTGGGCAATCAACGGCTACCTGTCCCAACAGCACGACTATCATCTGGCAGACGATCCGATCAACGACGACCTCATCAACGGCTGGCTGTTCCTGCTGGTCGGCCGGCACGTCACGGACGAATGGCTACAGCCTGCCTGGCTCAGAGAGCGACTCTTCGACTGGCGCGCACTTCCGTTATTCGCGTCCCCTGTGCCGGGGGTTCGGTATCTCGTTCCCCGCACCGCACTTGTGCCGGAGGAGGCCGAAAAGCCATGATCTTGGCGTTGCGCCACCGCCCGCGTCGCACCTACGACTCACGCCGTGTCGCCCTCGACGACGCAGTTCGTCCCGCCGCTGGCGTGGCAGATCGTGAAGACCGTACAGCCGCCATGCTGCGCGACCGCGCTCGACTCGCCTCCGCTTAGAAACGCCCACGAAAGCGCGATCGCCCCGCCGATCCTCAGGGCGCCACGGTGGCGCCACGCGCGTCCACGACGCGCGCACGCACTGCCTCGACGAACGCGTCGATCGCGGCCGGATCCCGGCTTTCGCACTCCCATAACGTCATCACCGTCCAGCCGGCCTCCTTGAGCAGCGCCAGCTGCCGCGCATCGCGCTCGACGTTGCCATCCAGCTTCTCGGTCCAGAATTCGAGCCTGCTCTTCGGCATCCGCGCGTGCTCGCAGCCGGGATGGCGGTGCCAGAAGCAGCCGTGGACGAAGATCGCCAGCCTGGCCCTGCGGAAGACGATGTCCGGCCGGCCGGGCAGTTCGCGCGCCTGCAGACGATAGCGCAGCCCGGCGGCGTGCAACGCGCGTCGGAGCCGCATTTCGGGTCGCGTATCGCGCCCCTTAACTCGCGACATGACCTCCGAGCGCGTGAGCGGCGCCCGCTTCGCCTTCACGCCGTGAAGCTCTCCAGCGCGTAGCGGTAGGTGTTCGATTCCTTGTAAAGGATCACCCTGCCCGGGAAGACGGTCGTCCGCCAGCCTGGCGGAAGCGCGGCCATGATCTTCTGCAGCAGGGTACGGGTGGTGTCGTCATCGTCCACGTCGACCGGCCCGGCCTCGCGCTGATCTGCATGCCCTTTCCGGTAGTCAATGTACTTGTCGTCGGATCCGGGCTGCAGATCGGTTTCGTATCTGAGATCGAACGGCAAATGTTCCTTCAGGCGGACGAGCAGCGACAGAAGCTGATACTGGCCAGGCTTCACCAGATGCAGCGGGCGATCGATATTGACCGGGTATTTCACGTCGAACTCGGCCGGTCGCTGGCCTTCGCGGCGATGCCCGGGATCGTTGGAGCCGAACCCGCTGTAATTCCACCGTAGGGCGTCCTTGTCGGCCTTCCGCATCTCGTCGATCAAAATCGCCTCGACGTCGAAGTTGGAAAACACGAGGATACGGATCGCCTTGAATGTGATCGTCGCCGGATCGAGATTCTTCCGGTTCTGAATCGAGAAGGCATGCCGGTTCAGGCGATCCCGGAAGCCGTGCCGCGTGTCTGTCTTGCCCGCGTAGACGGGATACCCGTCGACGAGGAGGACATAGGCGCCCTTCGCCCCTTCCGGGATCGCGTTGACCGACGCGGCGGTCAACGGCGCGGCGTGAATGTCGGCGACCACCCCGGGCAGATCATTGCGCATGACCTGCTCGATGTTGATCTCGTACTCTTTGTAACCCGCAAGCGCGGGCTCGATTACGGTGGCGGCGGGTGTCTGCGATTCGGTCACGCCGCCATTGGCAACGCACCCGCACCTCTGGTCAAGATGCCGCTCATCCAGCGACCGACGGCTTCGGCCAGTTCGGACGGAACGGCGTTGCCGAGCTGGCGCATGCTTTCGGTCCAGCTGCGCGGGAAGTCGTAGTCGTCTGGCAGACCCTGCAGGCGCGCGGCCTCGCGGGTGGTGAAGTAGCGGACGCCGCCGCCGGGCAGTACCATCATGTTCTCGCCCCCGGGGACGCCATGGTCGCCGGCCTTCAACGCCTTCGCCGGCTGATCGAGCGGACTGCCGGTGTGGCCCTTGTACGCCTTCGCTCCGGCCTGGAAGATGTGGTTGTTGCGGCCGGTCGGCTCGCCCAGGCCCTTCAGCTTGTCTCGGACGGTCACCCAGCGCGGCCCGGTCGGCTCGACGCCGGCGGCACGCAGCTTCCGAACCGTGTGGACGTCGAGATAGTCGGTCGGCTCCTTCTGCCGACGCAGACCATGTTCGTCCCAGTACGTGCCTGTCACGAACTGCTCCCAGAGAAGTCGGTCGCGCGAATGGGTCGGCTTTAGGGCGGCGACCGGGCTGGTCAGCACGTCCGAGCGGACGCCGGCGATGATGACGCGGTGGCGCTTCTGGGCCGCGCCGTAGTCGGCAGCGTTCACCAGGGTCACGCGCACGTTGTAGGCGAGGTCCTCGCCCGGCCGCGTCAGGCCATCGACGATCGACTGGAGGTACGGGGCGAACTTGGCCCGAGCGAGGCCACGCACGTTCTCGAAGATGAAGCCGCGCGGTCGTATCTCACGTACCGATCGTATCGCCTGCGGCCACATGTCGCGATGGTCGTCGTTGCCGCGATGCTTGCCGCCGATGCTGAACGGCTGACACGGCGGACCGCCTGCGACCAGGTCGACGCCGGCGTGCGCGTGCCAATCAATCTCGCGGACGTCGCTGCGCACGATCGGCCAGTCGGCCACGTGCTCGACGCCCTTCGCGCGATTGTGAAGCACCGTCTCGACGGCGTCTGCGTTCCACTCGACCATCAGGTCATGGTGAAAGCCCGCTCGAGCCAGTCCGAGGCCGAGGCCTCCGCATCCGGTGAACAATTCGACGCTTCGCACGATCAAAACCCCTTAAAGACCGAACTGGCGGCGTTACGACAATCACAGCCCAGTCGATCGCATGACATTTCGGCACGATCAAGGCTGGTCGTCGCCGCTCAGCGCGGTTCACCCCGACCAGGATGCCGTCCGACGACACGCACCTTACACCATGTTCTTTATTTGTTCCACCCCTTTGTTGCCGGGTCGCAGTGCTGATTCGGGATGACCACGAAGACGAGGAAGGATCAATGCAGCTCGCACACGACGCAGCGCTTCGTGCGACGGCATGCGCGATATAAGACACGGTCTATCCAACCGAGAACTGGGCACCCGTCGGCTTCGAGGAGGCCGAGCGCTGCCGGACGGTCCACTATCGTCAGGCTGTCGACGCCGCCCACCAGGCGCGTGCGACGCTGGTCGACGTCCGGGATCGCCAGCTCGCGCTGTTATGAGCGTGAACCGCCGGGTCGAGACCCTGATGGACGCGGCGCATCACGGGTTCCCGGTCAAAGTCCGTCGCCTTCGCCGCAGGCGGCTGCGTATCCTCACCAATGCGGCCGCCGAAACTATGCCGAGCGATGCTGCGCGCCTGCTGTCCCTGATCAGGAATGACTTTGGGCCCGCGCCGCAAAGCCGGGGAGCGTAGCACGCGCAATGTCGCTACGCTCCCATGTGACGCAGGATGTCGTCGACCCGTTTGAGGAGCGCATGGGTCTGCTGCCCCAGGTCGCTCGCCGTGGCTCTGGCGGTGCGCTGCAACGGCAGGAAGTGGACGGAGCGGACGCCAATGCAGCCCAGCACCGCCGACAGATAGGGCGTCAGAAAGCCCGGCTGCGCTGCGCCCTCGCCATGAAAATGTCCGCCTGACGCGATGGCGATGAAGACTGGCTTGTCGGGGAGCAATCCGACCTTGCCGTTCTCGCCCGGTGCGAAGGTGTGGAAGGGGCGGACAACAAGGTCGATCCAGGCTTTCAGGGCGGCGGGCACGGTGAAGTTATGCATCGGGGTGCCGATAACCAGCATGTCTGCTGCCACCAGTTCGGCGATCGCCGCGGCGGAGCGATCCAGCGCGGGCGAAGAAAAGCCGACTTCTGCCTGCCCCGCGACAAGCGCAGAAGCATATCCGGACATTCAGGTCGAGATCGTCGCCGAGGACGGTTTCGTCGATATGGTGGCATCGGGCTGCGATGCCAGCATCCGCTATGACGAGCGGCTGATCGCCGGTGTCGCCGGTGCAGTGGAACTGCTGGTCGATGTGGCGGTGGCAGGCGGTGGGATCATCCACCTGTTCGAGGACTGGCTCGCGCCGACGTTGGGGAGCGGCGCACTCGAACCGGTACTGCCCGACTGGTGGCAGTCCTTCTCCGGCCCGTTCCTCTATTATTCCGGCCGCCGTCTCGTGCCGCCGCCGTTACGCGCGTTCCTCGACTTCATCTGCGGTTAGAGCATCGCGAGCGGCTCGGGGCCGCGTGGCGGCGGGAACAGGTCGTCGAAGCATCGTAGCTCGGCTTCGGATAGTGTGAGGTCCAACGCCGCCCGGTTATCCCGCACATGGGCGACGGACCCGGCCTTGGGGATGGGGAGGATGCCGTCCCGCGTCAGCAGCCAGGCGATAGCGAGTTGCGCGGGCGTGGCGTCGCGCTCGAGGCCATTTGGGCAGGCCGGGATGGGCCACCAAGCGGCCTTGCTCGACCGGGCTGTAGGCCATGACCGGCATCTGATGACGAAGCGCTCGCCGACGATGATGGCGAACTGGGTTTTTGCCTCGGACCACTCGCGGTATGGACGCTTCCACTCCTGAGCGGCGGTGTTGCGCACGAAGTATAGCAGCTTCATCGCGGCATCGGCACCGGGGAAGTGGCCGCGGGTTCGTACCGCCCGGCGCAGTTTCGAGTTCAGCGCCTCGATGGCGTTGGTGGTGTAGATGATCCGGTGCACACCCTCAGGGAAGGCGAAGAACGGGATCACATGATCCCAATGGCGCCGCCATCTCTGCGCGATCGCCGGGTGGTGTTTGCACCAGGGACTGGCCTCGAAGGCGTCCAGCGCCGCCCGGCCGGCCTCGGCCGTCTCGGCCCGGTAGACGCTGCGGAGCGCCTGCGCGATCGGCTTGCAGCCCTTCCACGACACAAAGCTCATCGGGTTGCGCAACAGGTGGACGATGCAGACCCTGCCCCGACGAAGGCCGGGGGACTGCCTCTGTCGTGCGGCGCTCCCGTGTAGAACCTGTCCCATGATGCATCCTTCCAGGCTTGCGCCGATGATGCACCATCAAATGCCGCGATCAAACATCCGACGAGCCACGGACCCATGGGCGGGATCCTTACCCCTGCCGTCAGCCTCAGCTCGCTTACCGCTGCTATCGGATTCGCTCGATCACCATTGCGATGCCCTGTCCGCCGCCGATGCACATCGTGATGAGGCCGAGCATACCGCCGCTGCGCTCCAGTTCGTAAAGCGCTTTGACCGTCAGGATCGCCCCCGTCGCGCCCACGGGATGCCCCAGAGCGATGCCCGAGCCATTGACGTTGGTCCGCGCCGCATCGAAACCAAGTTGATCGGCGACCGCGCAGGCCTGCGCTGCGAATGCCTCGTTAGACTCGATGACGTCGATCGCGTCCGGTGCGACCCCCGCCCGCGCCAGCGCGATCGGCACTGCCTGAACCGGCCCCAGCCCCATGACGCGGGGCTCAACACCGGCATGGCCCCAGCCGAGGATGCGCGCCCAGGGCTTGGCCCCTTGGCGCTCGACCGCCGCGCCCGAGGCGAGCAGAACCGCCGCCGCGCCGTCGTTGATGCCGGAGGCGTTGCCCGCCGTCACGCTGCCGTCCTTCTGGAAGACCGGGCGCAGACCGGCGATATCCTGTGGCGAGGTGTCGCCCCGGACATGCTCGTCGACCTGGAACATCGTCGTCTGGCCGCGCTTGCGGACCGGGACCGGCACGATCTGGTCCGCGAAGCGGCCGTCGGCGATCGCATGGGCCGCGCGCCGGTGGCTTTCGATCGCCAGCGCATCCTGCGCCTCGCGGGAGATGCCGCATTCGACTGCGACATTCTCCGCCGTCACGCCCATATGCGATCCCTCGAACGGATCGGAGAGTGACCGGGTGAGGGCGTCGAGCATCGTCGCATCGCCCATCTTGCGCCCGAAGCGCAGGTCGGTGGCGTAGAAGGGCGCCTGGCTCATACTTTCCGTGCCGCCGCCGATGGCGACGTCATATTCGCCCAGCATGATCCCCTGCGCCGCCGAGATGATCGCCTGGAGGCCCGAGCCGCACAGCCGGTTGACCGTCAGCGCGGGAGTGGCGACCGGCAAGCCGGCGCGCACTGCCGCGACGCGGGCGATATAGGCGTCGGCGGGCGTGGACGGGATGACATTCCCCATCACGACATGGCCGACCGTCTCCGGCGCGAAACCGGCGCGGGCGAGCGCCTCGCGGATTACGATTTCGCCCAGGGTGGAAGCGGGAACGTCCTTGAGCGCGCCGCCAAAGCTGCCGATCGCGGTCCGCGCGCCGGACATCAGGAAAACATCGTTCATCATTTTGCTCACCTCGTCTGCTCGGGCCCGATCCGCCCCCCGCGTCCGCTTCGCCTCGGCATCGCCACGACGTCTTGACCGTGATCGGTGTCGCGCCCGGCTGGGCATGGATGCGGCCCCGGCTATTTACGCTGCACCGCGATCAGGCAATGGACCCTTCCGCGCCATCACACTTGTGAATGATGCACCGCCATGCCGATCGCGGCGCGATCAGGATGCGGCGCGGACGTCGGCGGCCACCATCCGGGCCCAGCGATTGAGCCGCTGCCACATCCGTGCCCGAGTCGGCGCGAAATTGTGCATATGCGCCATGCGGGGCACGATATAGAGCGACACGTCGGGGCTCGACGTGAACTCCGCCGGTTCGCGGTGCGGGTCCGGGCACACGTCGCGCTCACCCATCGCGAGCAGCACGGGGACGTCGATCATCGCCACTTCGGCCGCGAAGAAATGCGGCGAGTTGCAGCCGATCGCGCAGGGCGGCAGCGTCAGGCTGCCCCAATGCGGGGTCGTCTCCCGCTTCGGATAGCCGCCCTTCATATCGGTCGCGATGATGTCTCCGAGCGTCTCCTCCCAGTGAAAGGCATAGCCCCAGTCAGGATGGCCGCGTTGCGACCGCGCTGTGACCATTTCCTGATTGGGGGTCGCGCGGGTGAAGCAATAGGTGGCGCGCGTCATTCGTTCGAGGTCGCGGCTGGGCTGGGGCAACTGGGTATGGATCGCGCTGATGCCGAGCGGTGCGATCGCGTCATAGGTTCGATGCCGTCCCTGCATGATCATCGTGATGCCGCCGCCAAGCGACTGGCCGCATCCGACGACGAACGGATCGGGGACGGCGGGAAAGCCCTGCGCCAGCGTGCCGTCGCGCAGGCGCGCGACCAGCTCGCGCACCACCGCGTCGTTACCTGCGGCCATCGTCTCGATCCGCAGTTTCGCATTGTGGCGGGTGGTGCTGTCGCCGACGCCGAGATGGTCGATGGTGACGTAGACGAAGCCATGGGCGGTATGGAATTCGGCCTCGCTATAGCCGTCATGACCCTCGGCATGGATGTCGAAATAGCCGCGCGAATAGCCGCCACCCGGACCGGCGAACAGGATGATCGGAATATCGCCAAGCTCGGCGGGATCGGGCAGGAACAGGCTGACCGCGACGTGTGCGTCGTCCAACCCGGTCGCCTCCGAAACGTCGATACGCAGGTCGATGGCTTTGCTCTGGCCCATGTCGTTGCTCGCTCCTCGTCTTGGCTGAAGAGTGCGCGGCGGGGCGGGCATGCGGCAAGGGCGCGGGCGCGGTCATCAAGAGCATGATGCCGCCGGTCGGCCCTGCGCGCCCTAGGCGCTGTCTGCATTCAAGGGATTCCGTTTGAATTGAAGATTTGATTCAAGGTTGGCGAAGGGAGCCAAGCCTTGAGCAGACGGACATTGACGGACGAACAGTGGCAGCGGATCGAGGGGCATCTGCCTGGCCGAGCCGGGTTGCCTGGACGCAGTGGGGTGGACAACCGGCTGTTCGTGGATGCGATCCTGTGGATGGCGGGCAATGTCGCGCACTGGCGTGACCTGCCTGAGGTGTTTGGCAAATGGACGGCGGTGCATGCGCGGTTTCGACGCTGGTCGCATGCGGGTGTCTGGGAACGGTTGTTCCACGCGATGGCAGACACCCCGGACTTCGAATACGTCCTGATCGACAGCACGATCTCGAAGGTTCACGCTGATGCGACCGGCGCAAAAGGGGGGCTGAAGCTGCCGCGATCGGTCGTTCGCGCGGTGGCCTGACGACCAAGCTGCATGCGGCGGTCGATGCCATCGGCCTGCCGATCCGCATCCATCCGACGCCCGGCCAATGGGGCGATCGTCCGCAAGCCGAAGCACTACTGACAGGCTTGAAGGGCATCGGCCACGTTATCGCCGATGCCGCTTATGACGCTGATCCGCTACGCAGCTTCATCGCCGACGACCTTGGCGCAACCGCCCATATCAAGGCCAATCCCAGCCGCACCGCCAAGCCTCCCATCGACTGGCGCATCTACAAGGAGCGCCATCAAGTCGAGTGTTTCTTCAACAGGCTCAAACGCTTCCATCGTATCGCCCGGCGCTGTGAGAAAACCATCTCCGCCTTCATGGGCTTCGTCCATCTCGTATGCGCCATGATCTGGTTGCGATGAATGCAGACAGAACCTAAGGGGTCATCGTGACCACGGCGTCCAGCGCGACGATGCCTTCGCCGTCCGGCATCACCAGCACCGGGTTCACCTCGATCGTGTCGATGGCGGGATTGGCGGCGGCGAGCTGAGACAGGCCGGCGATCGCGCGCGCGAGCGCCGCCGCATCGCCCCTGGGCCGTCCGCGATAGCCGTCGAGCAGGGGGGCGGTCTTCAGCCGGGCGATCAGGTCGCGCGCGCCCTCCACATCGACCGGGGCGAGCGCGAACGCGACGTCCTTGACCAGTTCCGTGGTGACGCCCCCCGCGCCGACCATGACCATCGGTCCGAACAGGCCGCGCGTCACGCCCAGCAGGAATTCGGTGCCGCCGCGCACCATCTCGGACAGCAGATAGCCCTCGATCCGCGCGTTCGGCGCATGGGCCGCGACCGAGGCGGCGATGGCGGTCACCGCCTCCGCCGCCGCCGCCCGGCCCCGGATGTCGAGGACCACGCCGCCGACATCGCTCTTATGCGCGATATCGGCGGAGACGACCTTGATGGCGAGGGGGCAGCCCATCCGGTCGGCGGCCTCCCCGGCGGCCTGGGCGGTCGCGACGATCTCCTCGCGGGGGCTGCGGATGCCTGCCTGCGCGACCAGCGCCTTGGCCGCGTGCTCGTTGAGCGCCGCCTGGGCGGGGAGCGCGACGGCGAAGTCTGGATCGGTCTCGACAGCGGCGGGGGCGTCGAAGCCGGTGCGCAGCGCGGCCAGCCCCGCGATCGCGCGCACCGCATGGGCCGGATCGCCCACCGCGATCACCCCCATGTCGATATAGGGGCTGACGATCTCGTCCCGCGCGGCCATCGACAGCGCGATCGGGGTATCGGGAAACTCGGTTCGCAACAGCCGCAGCGAGTCGCGCAGTAGCGCGCGCGAATTCTCCATGTCCACCGCGACGCCGACATAGCCGACCAGCGCGTCCACTCCCGGATCGGCCAGGATCGCGCGGACGAACGCCTGGAACTTCGCCGGTTCGTTCAGGATTTGCGCCGTCGTGTCGATGGGATTGTCGGGGGAACATGCCGGGATCAGTCGCGACAGCGTCGCCCGCGTCTCGTCGGTCAGCGTCGCGATGATCAGCCCTGCTTCGGTGATCGCGTCGGCGAACTGGACCGCGACGCCGCCCGACATGGAGATGGCGGCGACACGGGGCCCGCGCGGCAGCGGCGCGATGCTGACGGCCAGGGCGATGTCGATCGCCTCCTCCGTCGTGCGCGCGCGGTAGACGCCATATGCGTCGAAGACCGCCTGATAGGCCCCGTCGGCCCCCGCCAGGGCGGCGGTGTGCGAGGCCGCCGCGCGGGCCCCCGCTTCGGTCGCGCCGACCTTCAGTATGATGACCGGCTTGCGCGTCGCCTTGGCCGCCGCCAGTGCGCGCCGGAAGCGGACGGGATCGCGGACCCCCTCGACATAGGCGATGATCGGGCCCACGCCGGGGGCGGTCGCCATCCATTCGATGACCTCGCCCGCATCGATGTCGCATTCATTGCCGGTGCTGACGAGCTGGTCGACCGACAATCCGCGCTGCCGCGCCATCCACAGCACATGGCTGGCATAGCCGCCCGACTGGCTGACCAGCGCGATCGACCGGTCGCCATGCCGTTCGGGAAAGGTGCCGATGAAGGTGGCGAGGGTGCCGTCGGCCAGGTTGAACGCGCCGATCACGTTCGGCCCCAGGATGCGCATGTCATGGGCGCGGGCGATCGCCACCATCTCGTCCTGCGCCTGGCGTCCGGCCTCGCCTAGTTCGGCGAACCCGCCGGTCAGTGCCACGACGACGCGCACCCCCTTTTCGGCGCATTCGCGCACCGCGCCGACCGCTGCTGCCGCCGGGATCGCCAGGACCGCCAGATCGACCGGATGGGGAATCGCGGCGACCGAGGGGAAGGCGGGGACGCCCTGCACCGTCGCGCGATGCGGATTGACCGGATAGACGGGCCGGTTGAAGCCCGCGCGCAACAAATAGGCGAGGGGCTTGCCGCCGATCCGCTGCGGATCGTCCGACGCGCCGATGATCGCGATCGATCGCGCGGACATGAGGGTTTCGAGGCCGTTGGACACGCACATCTCCATGCAATCGTGCGGGGGAACGGGTCCGGGATAGAGTGGGATCGCGATCGCACCAGAGCCCGCCGCGCCTGATCGTGGATATGATAAGCGTGGCGAGAGACCCCGTTGGCCATGCGCCGGGCATGGCCAGCCTTCGGTCCCGCGCCTTAGAAAGACGCCGACAGCTTCTTTCGGAGACGAGCGGCATGAGTTTCGATGGCTTCGCACTACCCGAGGATCTCGCGATGATCTCGGACGCGGTGGAGCGCTTCGTGCGGGAGGAGATTCGCCCGGTCGAGGCGGCGCTCCCGCCCGAGGCGCGGCATATCCCGCCCGACCGGCTCGCCCCCCTCCAGCGCAAGGCGAAGGAGGCGGGCTATTGGTGCTTCGACGCGCCCGAGGCGTTCGGCGGGGCGGGCCTGTCGTCCTTCGCCTTCGTCGTGGTGGTCGAGCAGGCGAGCAAGCATAAATTCTGCTTTCCCCAGCCGGGCGGCGGCGTCTTCGGCCACCCGCCCCCAATCGTGATGTATCAGGCGAATCCCGAACAGATCGCGCGCTTCGTCGGTCCGTCGATCGAGAATGGCTGGTACGGCTTCACCGCCATCGCCGAGGCGACCGGCGGCAGCGATCCGATGCGTGCGATCCGGACGACGGCGGTGCGCGACGGTGACCATTGGGTGCTGAACGGCACCAAGATGTGGATCACCCATGCCCAATATGCCCATTACGGCGTCGTCTATGCCCGGACCGAGGCGGGGATCAGCGCGTTTCTCGTCGAGGCGGATACGCCGGGGCTGGGGGTCGTCCGCGAACTCCCGGTGCTGCGCGATCACTGGCCGACCGAGTTGCGGCTGGAGGATGTCCGTATCCCGGCCGAAAATCTGATCGGTCCCGATGGTGGCGGACTGGCGCTGGCGGGGGCGTGGGTGCTGCGCGCGCGCTTGCTCTATGCCGCGCGGGCGATCGGCGTGGCGGAGGAGGCGATTCGGATCGGCACCGAATGGGCTCGCGAGCGCGACCTGTTCGGAAAGCCGCTCGCCGCGCAACAGGCGACGCAGTTCGCGATCGCCGACAGTCGTGCCGCGATCAACGCCGCGCGCTGGCTGACCTGGGAAGCCGCATGGAAGCACGACCAGGGCGAGGATGCGCGGACCGCCGCCAATATCGCCAAGCTGAAGGCGGTCGAGGCGGCCGCCGTGACCGTGGACCGCATGATCCAGATCATGGGGGCGATGGGCCTGTCCAAGGAATTGCCGCTGGAGGCATGGTTGCGCGACCTGCGCGTCGCCCGCATCCTCGAAGGATCGGACGAGATCCTGCGGACCTTCATCGGCAAGGCGGAGATCGGGCCGATCCGCCGGAACGAATGAGCGCGCCGCCGGTCAGCCGGTCAGCAGTGCCTTGAGTGGGGTGTCTGTATCGGCCAGACGCGCGGGGTCGATCCGCGCACGCGCCATGACCAGCGCGCGGCCTTGGACATAGTCCTTCACGCTGTTGATCGCGTCGATCGCGGTCACGCATCCATCCTTCAGATAAAGGGCGCTGAACGCGCGCGTGGCCGGATCGCCCCGTATCACCACCTGATCATGTCCGGTCGAAAGGCCGACGGTCTGCAGCTTGAGGTCGAACTGGTTGGACCAGAACCAGGGCACGGCGTCATAGGCGTCGGTCGACCCCAGGATCGCGCGCGCCACGGTCCCGGCCTGGTCGTTGGCGTTCTGGACCGATTCCAGCCGGATGACGGCGCCGTCGGCATAGCGATTGGAATGCGCGGCGCAGTCGCCGATCGCGTAGACGTCGGGCAGGATGGTGCGGCAGGACCCGTCGACGATCACGCCGTTGCCGCACCGCGCGCCGGCCGCTTCCAATGGGGCGACGGCCGGGATGATGCCGATCCCGACGATCACCATGTCGCACGGCACGACCTCGCCATCCGCCAGCCTCACGCCCGAGGCCGCGCCCGCCTTCCCCTCGATACAGGCCACCGCGCAGCCCAGCCGCACATCGACGCCATGCGCCCGGTGTTCGCGTTCGAAGAAGCGCGAGACGGGCTCGCCCGCGACGCGCGCCAGCACCCGGTCGAGCGCCTCGATCAGCGTGACCGACTTGCCGAGTTTCGTCAGGACGGCGGCCGCCTCCATCCCGATATAGCCGCCGCCGATGACCGCGACCCGGGTCACGTCGTCCAGTTCGGCCATCATCTGGTCCACATCGGCGCGGGTCCGCACCGAATGGACGCGGGCCAGGTCGTGGCCGGGGCAGGTCAGCCGGCGCGGCGCGCCCCCCGTCGCCCAGATCAGCGTGCCATAGCCGATCGTCTCGCCGTCGCGGCGGGTGACGAGGTGGCGGGCGGCATCGACCGTCTCGACCCGTTCGCCCAGCAGCATCGTCACCGCACGCTCGTGCCAGAAACCCGCCGGGCGCAGGAGGATTCGCTCGAAGGGCTTGTCGCGCGACAGATAGTCCTTGCTGAGCGGCGGCCGTTCATAGGGCAGGTCCGGTTCGTCGCCGATCATGGCGATGCTCCCCGCAAAGCCGTTCTGTCGCAGCGCGATCGCCGCCTGCGCCCCGGCATGGCCCGCCCCCACGATGACGATGTCGAAGCTGGCACCCATAGCCTTAACCCTTCCGCGCGGTTCGTCGCGTGTTCCTTCGCGACCCCTATGACCTTGCGACGGCTCCGGCGCAAACCGAAGCGTCCCATGCCAAAATCCACATTCATGATGAGCGCGGCTCGCCTTTGCCTGGGCAGTGTCCATGGCGTTCGGTGCCGGGCATCGTGTCGCTGACGGGAATTTCGCGTGGAGAGCAATCATGCCGGGTCGGTTCGCGGGCAAGGTCGCCATCGTCACGGGGGCGGGGCGCAATATCGGCCGGGCCCAGACGCTGTTGCTGGCCAGGGAAGGCGCACGGGTCGTCGTCAACGACCTGGGCGGCGGCCCCAATGGCGACGAGGTGGCCGATGGAGGCATCGCGCAACAGGTGGTCGACGAGATCGTCGCCGCCGGTGGGGAAGCCGTTGCGGAGGGGGCGATCGTCGCCAGCATCGACGGTGGCGCCGCGATCGTCGCCAGGGCGATGGACCAATGGGGACGGATCGACATCCTCATCAACAATGCGGGGATCTTCCGCGCGGGCCGTATCGACGAACTGACCGAACAGGACTGGGACCTTGTCGTAAATGTCAGCCTGAAGGGCAGCTTCGCGACGATCCGCGCCGCCGCGCCCGTATTCATCGCGCAGCGGAGCGGAGTGATCGTCAATACCGGCTCGACCTCCGGCTATGGCCATTACGGCATGGCCAATTACTCCGCCGCCAAGGAGGGCATCGCCGGACTGACCCGCACGGTGGCGCGCGATCTCGGGGAATTCGGCGTCCGCTGCAACATGATCCGGCCGATCTCGGCGCAGACGACGACGCGGACCGAGGGGGTGATGCGGACCATCCAGCGCTCCCGCGAGCTGGGCCAGACCTATAACTGGAACCGTCGGCTGGCGCTTCGCCGGATGATGCCTATGCCCGACAGCGTCGCCGCGCTCGCGGTGTGGCTGTGCAGCGATGCGGCGGCGCATGTCTCCGGTCGCGACTTCTTCGTGCAGGGCGACGAGATCGGCGTGTTCCCGGAGCGCGAACTCCACCGGGCGATCTTCGCGGCCGAGGGCTTCACGCTCGACGCTTTGGATGCGCCGGGGAGCGGCGAATATCTGGTGGGTGATATCGTGAACCGGTTCCTGCCGCGCGGCACGATGGCCCACTGATTAACTAAGCGACCGTTTGACAAAATAGCAGCGTCGACTCACGCTTGATGGGGTCCGACGATAGGAGAAGATGATGACGCATGGCGCGAAATGGCTGAAGACCAGCGAGACGCTGCGCTTCGAGGTGCGTGACCGGGTGGCGTGGATCACGCTGAACCGGCCGGACAAGCGCAATACGCTCAATGCGCCGATGCTGCGCGAAATCCATGATGCGCTGCTGGAGGCGGACGATCTGGCCGAGGTCAACGTCATCGTCCTGCAGGGCGAGGGGCGCGACTTCTGCGCCGGCTATGACCTGACCGGCAGTTATGGCGGCGGCAAGGATGCGGAGCCGGACTTCGACGCCGAACGCTATCGCACCCGGTCGGGCACGATCGACAATGATTGCTGGCACCTGGAGCGGCAGCAGGCGCTGACGGCGATCCTGCTCGACCTGCACAAGCCCCTCATCTGCAAGGTCCAGGGCTATTGCCTGGCGGGCGGGACGGACCTGGCGCTCAGTTGCGATCTGGTGATGGCGGCGGACGATGCGAAGATCGGTTTCCCCGCCGCCCGCGCCAACGGCACACCGCCGACCAACATGTGGCTCTACCATGTCGGGCCGCAATGGTCGAAGCGGATGCTGTTCACCGGCGACACGCTGATGGGACGCGATGCCGCACGGATCGGGCTGGTGCTCGATTCCTGGCCGGCGGACCAACTCGACGAGGCGGTGGCGGAGATGGCGCGACGGATCTCGAACGTCGATGCGGAGATCCTGTCCGCCCACAAGCGCGCGATCAACGTGCAGATGGAATTGATGGGGGCGAAGACCGCGATGCGGCTGACCGCCGAACTCGACGCCCGCGCCCATCTGGCGCAGGGGCCGCGCCGCGTTCAGTTCCGCAAGGACGTGGCCGAGCTCGGGTTGAAGCAGGCATTGAAGAACCGCGACGAGCCGTTCGGCAACAGCATCGTGTCGCTCAACGCGCGAGGCTAGGGGGCGACGCGGCGGCGCGGGGCGTCAGGGGGCGGACGCCGTCCCCCGCGCCTCGCGCGCGCCGAGGATCGCCATCCCCTCCAGCATCAGGCCATATCCCAGGTCGCGCGCTACCTCGGCGCGCAGGCGTTCGGTGAGCACGATGCGGCTGTACCGCATCGCCTGCGCCGGAAGCGCGGCGATCCGCCGGGCATGGTCCCAGGCGCGCGGCAACAGCGCGTCGGTCGCCAGCACCTCGCCGACGATCCCCAGCCGCAGCGCTTCGGCCGCATCGATCTCCTGCCCGGTCAGCAGGAAGTAGCGGCCCCGGTTCGGCCCCAGCAGCATCGGCCATATCGTATGCACTCCGTCGCCCGGTACGACCCCCGCGATCGCATGCGTCTTGTCGGCGAATATGGCGGTATCGGAGGCCAGCACGATATCGGATAACAGGGGAAGCTCGGCATGGATGACGGCGCGCCCGTTGACGGCGGCGATCACCGGCACTTCGATCGCCAGAAGTTCGCGCACCATGCGCCGTCCCTCGGTGAACAATATGTCCCAGGTCGACGGCCCCATGGCGGGCATCGCCTCGCCCCGATCGTCGAAGCCGCTGCAAAAATCGTCGCCCGTGCCGGCGAGGATGACGGCGCGGACGTTTGGATCGCTGGCCACGTCGTGAAAGGCGGTGCCAAGCTGGCGGTGCAGTCCACCCCAGGGGGCCCAGAGCGCCGGCCCGCCCCGTGTGTAGAGACGCATCTCCAGCACGCCGTCCTCGTAGCGGAACGCGATGCTGTCATGCCGATCGGCATAATGGGCAGGCATGGGGACTCCCGGAAAGGGTCAGCGTTGCGAGCGCGGCACCGTCACGCGCAAGCCGTCGAGCATGCCGGTCAACCGGATCTGGCAGGACAGGCGCGATGTCGGCGTGACGTGACGGGCGAAGGCGAGCAGTTCGCGTTCATCCTCCCCCGGCGGGCCGACGCGCGCGAACCAGTCGGGATCGACGACGACATGGCAGGTCGCGCAACTGCATGCGCCGCCACACTCGGCCTCGATACCGGCGATCCCGCTGCGCGTCGCGGTCTCCATCACGGTCAGCCCTTCACGGCCGTCGATGCGGCGCACGGTGCCGTCGGGCTCGACGAACTCAACCTTGGTCATGGCACCTTCATTCCCGCATGTCGCTCCGGTTGCAACGAAGGTGACGCGCCGATGCAAGCGAAGCGAGCGCGTCGGATACGTCATCAAATATGTGCTAACGCGTTGCGCCGGGCCGTCGGACGTTAACGGCGACCGGCCAGTCTGGCATCAACCCCATCGACAATGGCGGTTAATGACGGGGTGGTTGGCAGCATGGCATTGACGACACGTATCACGCAAATGCTGGGCATCGAGCATCCGATCGTCCAGGGGGGCATGCAGTCGGTCGGTCTGGCCGAGATGGCGAGCGCGGTCTCCAACGCGGGCGCGCTGGGTATGCTGACCGCGCTGACCCAGCCCAGTCCGCAGGCGTTGCGGGACGAGATCGAACGCTGTCGTGGCATGACCGACCGGCCGTTCGGGGTGAACCTGACGGTGTTTCCGACGATGAACTCGCCCGATTACCGGGCCTATGCCCAGGCGATCATCGACGCGGGCATCCGCGTCGTCGAAACCGCGGGCACCTCCGCCGTCGCGGGATTGTGGGAGATGTTCAAGGCGGCGGACATCCGCATCCTGCACAAATGCACCTCGGTGCGCCACGCCCTGTCGGCGGAGAGCAAGGGTGTCGACGTCATCTCGATCGACGGGTTCGAATGCGCCGGGCACCCCGGCGAGGATGACATCGGCGGGCTGGTCCTGATCCCGGCGGCGGCGGATCGGGTCAAGATTCCGATGCTGGCCAGCGGGGGCATCGGCGATGGCCGGGGACTGGTGGCCGCGCTGGCGCTGGGGGCGGAGGGGGTCAATATGGGCACCCGCTTCTGCGCGACGGTGGAGGCGCCGATTCACGAGAATGTGAAGCGGGCGATGCTCGCCAATGACGAGCGCGGCACGAACCTGATCCTGCGCAAGTTCCACAACACCGCCCGCGTCGCCAAGAGCGCGGTGTCGGACGAGGTCGTCCAGCGGCTGAACATGCCCGAGTCGACGTTTCAGGACGTCGCGCCGCTGGTCGCCGGGGCGGCGGGGCGGATCGTCCTGAAGACCGGTGACCTGGATGCGGGCGTCTATTGGGCCAGCATGGTGCAGGGACTGATCCACGACATACCGACATGCGCCGAACTGGTATCGCGCATGGTCGCGGAGGCCGAGGCGATCATCGCCGATCGCCTGAACCGCTTCACCACCCGTCCCGTGCCGGTGGCGGCCCTGGCGCGGTGAGCGGCGTGGACGCCAAGGCGATGCGACGGGCGGCATCTGTGCTGGTGCTGCGCGACGATCCGTTCGAGGTGCTGATGGTGCGCCGCCATGCGGCCCAGTCGTTCGCGTCCGCGCTGGTCTTCCCCGGCGGAACGGTCGATCCCGCCGACGCCTCGGAAGGGTGGCGCGCCTGGGTGGCGCCCGCCGATCTGGACGTCGACGAACGGGCACTGCGGATCGCGGCGCTGCGCGAGGTCTATGAGGAATGCGGCGTCCTGCTGGGGCCGCGCGCCGGGCCGTCGGCGGACTCGGTCGACTTTCGCGCCCTGGTGACGGCGGGCCGCGAACCGCTGGCACTCGACCGGCTGGTGCATTTCGGTCACTGGATCACCCCGGCGCATCGGCCCAAGCGGTTCGACACGCATTTCTTCCTCGCCCGGATGCCCGCCGGGCAGCAGCCGCGCGCCGATGGCCGCGAGACGGTGGCCTTCGAATGGGTGGCGCCGCGCGTCTTGCTGGAGGGCGTCGCGCGTGGCGAGCGCGAACTCCTGTTCCCCACGCTGATGAACCTTCGGCGATTGGCCGAAAGCGGTTCGGTCGAGGAGGCCATGACCCGCGCGCGCCTGCGGGAACCCTTTGCCGTGCGGCCGATCCTGACGCCGGTGGACGGGGGGATCGAGATCACGATCCCCGAGGAGGCGGGCTATGGCGAAACCCGGTTCCGCGTTCCGTCCAGCACGGTCTGATCCGTCAGTCGCGTCGCGACGGCCAGCGCAGCGGAAGCGACTCCACGCCGTTCACCGCGCCCGACGCCATCCGCGCCGGGCCCGCCATTTCGAAATCGGGGATGCGGCGCAACCATTCCTGCAGGAACACCTCGATCTCACGCCGCGCCAGGACCGCGCCGGGGCAGGTGTGCGGCCCGTTGCCGAAGGCGGCATGGGGTATGGGAAACTTGCGGGAGAAATCGACGGTCAGCGGATCGGGCACCACCCGGTCGTCCAGCCCCGCAAAGGGATTGGGCGCCTGGACGATGTCGCCCTCCAGCAGCAGGACGCCCTTATACTCATAATCCATCGTCACGAGGCGGCTGGTGTTGGCGACGCCGTGGCGGCGGATCAGTTCCTCGACCGCGTGGCGGATGAAGGGGACGTCGTCGATGCGCTCGACCAACTGACGGCGATGGTCCGGATGCATGGCGAGGAAGCGCGCGATGAACCCCAGCATCGACGCCACCGTATCGAGCCCGCCGAACAGCAGCAGCAGGCAGACGCTCATCAGGTCCTCGCGCGTGATCGGTGCGCCGTTGACCTCCGACTTGATGATCTGTCCGAACAGGTCGTTGCCGGGGTTGTCGATGCGCTCGTCGAGCTTCTCGCTCAGATAGGCCGCCATCTGGCGATGGGCGTTGGCGCGCTCCTGTTGCGTGCCGCGCGTCACCTGGTCGGCATAAGGCTGGATCCGGGCGCGATCGGACGCGGGCAGGTCGACCAGGCCGAGGAAGATCGTGACGGGCAGGATCTTGGCGAAAGCGGGGATGAAGTCGCATTCGCCGTCCGCGATGAACCCTTCGATCAGTTTGATCGCGGTCTCGCGCGCCACGCCCTCCAGCCGGTCCACCTGCTTGGGCATGAAATGCGGCGTGATGAGGCGGCGATAGGGGGCGCTCTCCGGTGGATCGAGATTGATCGGCTTGAAGTTCAACGGGGAATAGGGCGCGGCGGTGTTGCGCATCGAGAAATGCGCGTGATCCATCTGGACGGCCTTGATGTCCTCGAACCGGGTGAAGATCCAGTGGCCGCCATTATGCGGCGTCCACACGATATCCGGCCCGTCGTGAAGGCGCTTCCATGCCAGATGGACGTCGTCGTCGCCGCTGACATGGTTGTAATAGTCGAAATCGACCACCCGGTCCGCCGGGACATGGTCGGGTTTCGGAACGGTGATGCGGTCGAGCACGTGTGTACGGGCCATGGATATCCTCCTGAGTTGACCGAGCGGGGGGGGCGTCAGCGCGGTTCGAAGCGGACGTGAAGATGGTCGGGTACGCGCATCATCGCGCCGTGCAGTCGCGGCGGCGGTCGGTCCGGGTCGAGCCGCAACGCCCGAAGCCGATCGAGCACGGCATGGAGGGCGCGCGTCATCTCGACCCGCGCCAGATGCTGGCCGACGCACATGTGGGGCCCGCGCGCGAAGGAGAAGTGCGGCTTTTTCGGCCGGAAGATGTCGAACCGGTCGGGATCGGGCCAGACCGCCGGATCGCGGTTCGCGGCGGCGGCGAGCACGAAGACCATCGAGCCCGCCGGAATAGACACCCCGCCCAGTTCGACGTCGGTGGTGGCCATGCGGGTCTGCATGCCGACCGGCCCGTCCCAGCGCAGCGCCTCTTCGATGGCGGCGGGGATCAGGGATCGATCCTGGCGGAGGGCCTCCATCTGGTCCGGGTTCCGGAGCAGGGCGGTCAGGAGGACGCTGGTCCCGCGATAGGTCGTGTCCCCGGCCGCGTTCATCAATTGCCGCAGGAAGGAGATCAGCACGTCCTCCGGCAGATACTCGCCATCCTGTTCGGTCAGCGCCAGCCGGGAGATAAGGTCGTCGCCCGGCTGGACGCGACGCTGCGCGACGATCGCGGCGAAATAGGCCCCCAGTTTCTCGCCCGCCTCGACCGCCTTGTCCATGTTGACATAGTCGGTCTGTGCGATCGCCAGCTTGTGGAACAGGCCGATGTCCCGTTCCGGCAAGGCGAGTTGCCGGTAGATGACGTGGAACGGATAGAGGTGCGTGAACTGCGCGACCAGATCGGCGCGTCCGCTCGGCTCGAAGGCGGACATCAGATCGTCGACCACCGGATCGACGATGGTCTCGCCCCATGTGATCACATATTGCGGCAGGAAGATCTTCTGGAAGATGCGCCGCCAGCGCGTATGGTCGGGCGGGTCCATGATCGTGATCGACTGGCCGAAGGCGCGGCCCAGATTCTCGCCATAAGCCTTGTTCGAGAAGCGGACCGGATCGACGAGCACCTTGCCCACCTCGTCATGCCCGACGACGCAGAAGGACTTGCGCCCGCCGAACACCTTGTCCTGCAACCCCACCGCCTCGCGGAAGCCGATCTCGTGAACCGGCCCCGCGGCGCGCATCCGGTGATAGAGCGGATAGGGGTCTTCGTGTCGGCCGAAGGACAGGGCGTCCAGGTCCATCGGATCATAGGTCGGATCGTCGAAGTCGCGAATCTCGGGAAGTGATGCCATGACTTCCTCTCCTGCGTCGGTCTTGTCGGGCGATCCTACACGCGGGCGGAGCGGATGTGCGGGTCGCCGTGTCATATCCCATGCGTGATGAAGGAGGGGGCGCCCCCGATGCGGACGGACCGACGCGGGGGCCCCGTCAGGCGATCTCGAACACCGCCGCCGCGCCCATGCCGCCGCCGACGCACATGGTCGTCACGACCCGCTTCGCCCCGCGCCGTTTGCCCTCGATCAGCGCATGGCCGGTCAGGCGCGATCCCGACATGCCATAGGGGTGGCCGATCGAGATGGCGCCCCCGTCGACGTTGAAGCGATCCTGAGGAAGGCCCAGCCTGTCGCGGCAATACAGGACCTGGCTGGCGAACGCCTCGTTCAACTCCCACAGATCGATATCGTCGATGCCGAGGCCCAGCCGGTCGAGCAGTTTGGGCACCGCCAGCACCGGGCCTATCCCCATCTCGTCGGGCGCGCAGCCCACCGCCTCGAACCCGCGATAGAGACCCAATATGGGCAGCCCGCGCCGACTCGCCTCGTCCGCGTCCATCACCACGCATACGCTGGCCCCGTCGGACAACTGACTGGCATTGCCCGCCGTGACGAAGCCGTTGTCGCGAATGGGCTTCAGCCGGGCGAGGTCCTCGATCGTCGTGCCGGGCCGGTTGCCTTCGTCGCGGGTCAGGGTGACCTCCTCCTGCCCGACGATCTGTCCCGCCTTGTCGACGATGTTCCTGGTCGTGGTGATCGGGACGATCTCGGCATCGAGCCGACCCGCCTCGACGGCGGCGGCAGTGCGGCGCTGGCTTTCGACCGCATATTCGTCCTGCGCCTCGCGCGAAATGCCATAGCGCCGCGCGACGATATCGGCGGTGTCGATCATCGGCAGATAGACGTCGGGCCGCTCGGCCGCGAGCCATTCGTCCTCGAAGCGAAAGACGTTCCGGTGCGGTTCGACCAGCGATACCGAGTCGAGCCCGCCCGCCACCATGATGCCGCCTTCGCCGGCGCGAATCCGCTGGGCGGCCATGGCGATGGTCTGAAGCCCTGAGGAGCATTTGCGATCGAGCGATACGCCCGGCACGCTGTCGGGCAGGCCGGCGCGGATCGCGGCCTGACGGGCGATGTTGTTGCCGACCGCCCCCTCTATCCGCGCCGCGCCCAGCAGCACGTCGCTGACCTCGCCGGGGTCCAGCCTGGCCCGCTCGACGGCGGCGCGGATGACATGGGCGGCGAGCGTCGCGCCATGGACGTTGTTCAGCGCGCCTCGGAACGCCTTGCCGATAGGGGTGCGCGCGGTGGCGACGATCGCGGCTTCTTTCATGGTCGATGCTGTCCCGATGGAGGAATATCGCCTGCGACTATCGGCGGTACTGAGCGGCTGCCAAGCGTTGCGCGCCCCCGAACCCGGCGACGGGCGCGACTATCGCATCCATGATGCCGCGCGCGTCGCCTTTGACGCCGGATGCGGCAGGGTGAAGGAAGCGCGGCGTTCCATCATCGCGCGAACGGCGGAAGGGCAGGGCATGAGCGAGTTTCCACGACCGGTCGAGGAGTGGCAGGCGCATCTTGCGGAGGGGCGGCTGATGCTGCAACGCAGCCGTTCGACCGGGCGCTTCCTGTTCTATCCCCGCATCGCCGCGCCGGGCAGCGGTGCCCGCGATCTCGAATGGGTCAGGGCGTCGGGGCGGGGGACGGTGCACGCCACGACAGTGGTGCGGCGCAAGCCCCCTGAGCCCAGCTATAATGTGGTGCTCGTCGATCTGGAGGAGGGCGTCCGGTTGATGAGCGAGGTGGTCGACACCGCGCCCGATGCGGTGGCGATCGGCATGGCCGTCCGTGCCCGGATCGATCGCGACGGGCCCGTGCCACGCCTCGTCTTCGTGCGGGAGGCGATCGATGGCTGACGCCTTTCCCCGTGGCCGTGCGGCGATCGTCGGGGCCGCGACCTATGGCATCGGTCGCTGTCCGGGCGTGTCGGCCGTCGATATGGCGGCGCGGGCGTCGCTGATGGCGCTGGACGATGCCGGACTTTCGCTTGCCGATGTCGATGCGCTCTACACCTCGGCCCCCTATGAGGCGCTGGGCGGCATGGAACTTGCCGAGTATCTGGGCATCCGGCCGCGCGTGACCGACTGCAATCGGACCGGGGGATCGGCGTTCGAGGTCTATGCGCAGCAGGCGGCGCTGGCGTTGGACGCGGGCCTGATCGACTGCGCGGTGATCGCCTATGGCTCCAACCCCGCCAGCAATCCGCCGGGGTCCGTCGGCATGTCGCGGCAAAGCCAGTGGGAGGCACCCTATCGGCCGATCGCCCCGGCCTCTTCCTATGCGCTCGCCGCCAGTCGCCATATGCATTTGTACGGCACGAAGCGCCGCGATCTGGCCGAGGTGGCGGTGGCCGCCCGACGCTGGGCGCAGCGCAATCCCGAGGCGGCGGTGCGCGATCCCCTGACGATCGATGACGTGCTCGGAGCGCGCATGTTGTCGGACCCGCTCAGCGTGCGCGACGCGTGCCTGTTCAACGATGGTGCCGCCGCGATCGTCATGACCCGCGCGGACCGGGCGCGCGATGCTGCCCGGCCGCCCGTCTTCGTGCTCGGCGCGGCCAGCACCGTGACGCATCGCGAGATCAGCTCGATGCCCGACCTGACCGTGACCGGCGCGGCGATCACCGGGCCGCAGGCCTTCGCGCAGGCGGGCGTCGACATCACCGATATCGACGTCGTGATGCTCTACGACGCCTTCACGATCACGCCGATCCTGTTCCTGGAGGATCTGGGCTTCTGTCCCAAGGGGGAGGGCGGTCGCTTCGTGTCCGACGGGGCGATCGCGCCGGGCGGGCGGCTGGCGGTCAATACCAATGGCGGTGGCCTGTCCTGCGTCCATCCGGGGATGTACGGTCTGTTCCTGCTGGTCGAGGCGACGCGACAGCTTCGTGGCGAGGCTGGCGAGCGGCAGGTCGCGAATGCCGACATCGCGCTGGCGCACGGCAATGGCGGCGTGTTGTCCAGCCAGGCGACGGTCGTGCTGGGAACGGCGGCGACGCTGTAGCGCCGCCGCCCGCGCCGGACCTAGCCGACGGGGCCCAATATCGCTTCGACGCGGTCGGTGATGCCGGGGCTTTGCAGCAGCGCGATCTGGCGATCGACCGCGGCTTCGAGATGCGCCTCCAGCCCGTCCCGCAGGTCGCCGCGATACAGGTCGACATAGCCTTCCAGCGGACGGCGGCCCATGCTGGCCAGCTTTTCCACCCGCGCCAGCGCACGAGGCAGCGCGCCAGCCTCGCCCGCGATCTCGGCGAGGCCGAGGGCGGCGGCCTCAGGCGCGTAGAGCCGTTCCTGTTCCTCCAGCAACTTCCATAACAGGCCGGGTGCCTTCAGACGCAACAGCCATTCGCCGCCAGTGCCGGGGATCAGGCCGACGCGACCCCAGCCCTGGATGCACCAGCCCTTTGGGCCGAAGAAGCGGCTGTCGCAGGCCAGCGCGATGTCCAGCCCCATGCCGACGCACGCACCGTCGACCGCCGCGACGGTGGGCACCGGGATGGCGATGATCGAACGGATCATGCCCTGATAGGCGGCATAGACGATCGACTTGCGTTCCTCGGGCGACATGTCCCGCCGGGCGACCGCGCCCTTGATGTTGCCGCCCGCGCAGAAGGCGCCGTTGCCGGTGATGACGACGCCGTGGATGTCGGGATCGTCCGCGATGCCGGTCAGCGCCTCGGTCAGTTCGCGGCATTCGTCGGGGCCCATCGCGTTGCGCTGCTCGGGCCAGTCGAGCGTGGCGATCACCGCCCGGCCATCGCGTTCGATCCGCACACCCATCGTCAATATCCCTTGAATTGCGGCGCCCGCTTTTCGCGGAAGGCGCTCGTGCCTTCGACATAATCCTCGGTGAAGCGCATCTGCGGTGCGATCAGCGCTTCATATTCCATGAAATCGGCCAGCGACGGATCGGCCGAGCGGTGCAGCAGCCGCTTCATCATGCCCAATCCGAAGGTCGGCCCGGCGGCCAGTTCCTGTGCGATGGCGTCGGCGCGAGCGGTCAGATTCTCCGGCGCGACGACCTCGCTCACCAGCCCCAGGGACAGCGCCTCCGCCGCATCGACGAAGCGGCTGGAGAACAGCAGCGACTTGGCGCGCAGCAGCCCCATCTGCCGCGTCAGCAGATAGGCGACGCCGGTATCGGGCACCAATCCGACCCGTGCATAGGTGAAGGCGTAACGCGCGGTGGAATCGACGACGATCTGATCGCAGGCGAGCGCGATCGCCGCGCCCAGGCCGACCGCCGCGCCGCGGACCACCGCCACCACGGGCTTATCCATCTCCCACAACCCGCGCACCAGTCGCAGGCCGCCATGCAGCATCCGGCGGCGCGACGACGGGATCGACTCGCCCTTGAACTGGCTGAGGTCCGCGCCGGAGCAGAAGGTGTCCCCCCTCGCGCTGATGACCAGCACGCGGACATTCGGGTCGCCCGCCGCCTCGTCGATGCGACCCGCCATCCAGACGCGCATCTCCGCATCGAGTGCGTTGCGCCGCTCCGGCCGGTCGATGACCAGGCGGGCGATCCCGTCCTGAACCGAATATGCGATGGTCATTCCCGTCCTTCTCTGCCCCCGTCCTTGCCGGTCATGCTGCGGCGCGCCTTCTCGTGCGGCAAGCCGTCATCCGGCGGGTTCGGGCACGCGGCCGAGCGGCCGGTGATAGGACGGATCGTTCCGATCCCGACTGGGCGGGCCCAGCGCGATGCGCGCTTGCACCGCATCGGGCACGCGCGTCTCGCCGAAGAAGCCGGAATATTCGATGATGCAGACGCGGTGCGCGATCCGCCAGTCGCCGGCGCGCCGTTCGAACCGGTCGACATAGCGGCCATAGGAGAGGGTCGGCGGGCCGCTGCGATTGTCGCCGACAAACAGATAATAGCTTTCGACATGCGCGGTATCGCCATCGAGGTCGATCACCATGTTCGAAACCATGTGATGATGGCTGGTCTGCGCCTTGTCATGGAAATCTATCGCCCACCGGCAGAAGCTGTCGGGATCGCCCGAGGCGACTCCATGCTGATCCCACGCATCGTCATGATAGGCGGAGCGCATCAGGTCCCAGTCGAACCGGTCGACGCCGCGCGTATAGCGCAGCAGACATTCCCCGATCTCGTGCCGGTCCTTCATCTCGCGGACGAAGGCGGCCAGATCCTGCGGTTGCGCCGTATCGGTCAACGAGCCTCTCCCATGATTGGAGCGCGCACCGTCCGCCTTTCGTTGGGGCTCGGCAACCGCCACGCGCTCTTTTCACGGATGCGATGGAATGGGGCGGGCGATGGATTCCCCCGCCGCGTGCGGGCACAGCCGCTGTCATGGACTTGAGCTTCACCGCCGAAGAGCGCGCTTTCCGCGCCGAGATCCGCGCGTTCTTCGCGTCGGCCCTCACCCCCGAACTTCGCGCCAAGATGATTGATCGCGGGCATCTGACCCGCGACGATTATGTCGCCTGGCAGCGGGTCCTCAACCGCCAGGGTTGGGCGACGATCAATTGGCCGGTCGAATATGGCGGCATGGGCTGGTCCCCGGCGCAGCGCTACATCTTCCAGGAGGAGATGGCGCTGGCCCACGCTCCCGAATGGCTGCCGTTCAATATCAACATGATCGGCCCGATCCTGTGCCGCTTCGGCAGCGAGGCGCAAAAGGCCAGGTTCTTGGCCCCGACGGCCAATCTCGACATCTGGTGGTGCCAGGGCTTTTCGGAGCCGGGATCGGGCTCGGATTTGGCCAGCCTGAAGACGCGGGCGGTGCGCGACGGCGACGACTATGTGCTGAACGGGCAGAAGATCTGGACCACGCAGGCGCAATATGCCGACTGGATGTTCCTGCTCGCGCGGACGAACCCGGACGTGAAGAAGCAGCAGGGCATCTCGTTCCTGCTGCTCGGCATGAAGACGCCGGGGATCACCGTGCGCCCGATCGGCTCGATCGACGGGGTCGAGGATCTCAACGAGGTCTTCTTCGACGATGTGCGCCTGCCCGTGTCCAATCTGATCGGGGAGGAAGGCAAGGGCTGGGACTATGCCAAGTTCCTGCTCGGCAACGAACGCAGCGGCATCGCGCGCATCGGCCTGTCGAAGGAGCGGCTGCTTCAGTTGCGGCAAGTCCAGGCGGACCTGACGGCGCGCGGCATGCTCGACACCGCCGAACAACAAAGGCTGGCGTGGAAACTCGCCGAGGTCGAGGTCGAGTTGCGGGCGCTGGAGTTGACCCAGCTTCGCGTCGTCGCCGCCGATGCGCAGGGGGGCGGGGCGGCAGCGGCGGCGTCGATCCTCAAGATCCGCGGCAGCGAGCTGCAACAGCGGATGACCGAATTGCTGCTCGAACTGGCCGGCCCGGCCGGGCTCGCCGTGCCCCCCGGCTTCGGCGCGGGCGATCATGGCGCGGGTGCCCCGGATAGCTGGATCGGCACGGCCGCTCCCTTCTACTTCTCCAAGCGCGCGGTCTCGATCTACGGAGGCGCGAACGAGATCCAGAAGAACATCATCGCCAAGAGCGTATTGGGATTGTGACGGCATGGATTTCGATCTGAACGACGATCAGCGATTGCTGGCGGACAGCGTCGGGCGGCTGATGGCCGATCACGGCGGTTTCGAGGCGCGGACCGACATCCTGCGCCAAGGGCAGGGGTGGAACCGGACGCTGTGGCGCAACATGGCCGATCTCGGCCTGCTCGGCCTGGGTTTCGCCGAGGAGGATGGCGGCTTCGGTGGAGGCGGCGTCGAGGCGATGATCGTGGCCGAGGCGCTGGGCCGCGCCCTGTCGCTCGAACCCTGGCTGGCGACGACCGTGCTGGCGGGCGGCGCTTTGCGGCGCGGCGCGGATGCCGCGCAACGGGCGGCGCGCATCCCGGCGATCGTCGCGGGCGAGCATGTCATGGCGCTGGCCCATGCCGAGCCCGACGCGCCGCGCCACAGGCTGGAGGCCAGCGGCACGATCGCCGCGCTACAAGGCGACGGCTGGTCGCTGACCGGAACCAAGATCGCGGTGCTGCACGGGGCCGATGCCGACGAACTGGTGGTGAGTGCCGCGACCGATCGGGGCACCGCGCTGTTCCTGGTCGATGGCGCGGCGGCCGGCGTCACGCGAGACGGGGTGGTCGGCTATGACGGAATTCCGGTCGCGACCATCCGGCTCGACGCCGCCCCGGCCGAGCGGCTGGCCGGCGACGCTGCCGGGCAGGAGGTGCTGGCGGCGGTGATCGACGATGCCATCGCCGCGCTCTGCGCGGAGGCGGTCGGCGTCATGGCCGAAACCGTCGACCTGACCGGCGAATATCTAAAGACGCGTCAGCAGTTCGGAACGCCGCTCGGCACGTTCCAGGCGCTCCAGCACCGGCTGGTCGACATGCTGATCCAGGTCGAATTGTCGCGTTCGATGGCGACCCATGCCGCGCTGGCGATCGACGACACCTCGGCGGCGGACCGGGCGCTCAACGTCGCGGCGGCCAAGGCGCAGATCGGTCGCGCCGGGCGTATGGTGGGACAGAATGCGGTCCAGCTTCACGGCGCGATCGGCTTCACCTCGGAATATAAGGTCGGCCATCTGTTCAAGCGGCTGACCGCGATCGATGCGCTGTTCGGCGACGCCGATCATCATCTCGGGCGCATCGCCGCTGCGCCGGGGCTGCCGCAACTCGCCTGACCGCCGGGCGGCGTCCCGCAAGGGAGCCCCGCCCGGCGCGTCCGGGGTTCAGACGGTCCGTGCCTTCTGCCACGCTGCGAAGCTCGATTCGCTCGCCGCCAGTTCACGCAACAGCGCGGCGGGGCGCAGCGACGGATCCTCCGGCGTGTCGGCGGCGAAGGCATCCAGCCGCTCAACCAGCGTCGCCAGTCCGACCTCGTCGGCCCAGAACATCGGCCCGCCGACATGGCGCGGCCAGCCATAGCCATTGACCCAGACGACATCGATGTCGGACGCGCGATAGGCGATGCCCTCCTCAAGGATGCGCGCGCCTTCGTTGACCAGCGGATAGAGCATCCGCGCGATCATCTCCTCGGCATCGAAGTCGCGTTGCGCGATGCCCAGCGCCGTCGAGGTCTCGGCGATCAATGCGGCGATATCGCCATTGTCCGACCCGTCACGTGCCCCCGCCTCATAGCGGTAATAGCCCGATCCGGTCTTCTGCCCGAACCATCCGCGCTCGCAGATCGCGTCCGCGATCGGGAAGGGCGTGCCGCGCCGCTTGCGGATGGACCAGCCGACGTCGAGCCCCGACATGTCCGCGATGGCGAGCGGTCCCATCGGAAAGCCGAACGCCTTGGCCGCGTCGTCGATCTGGCGCGGAGTCGCGCCGCGCTGGAGCAGGCGCTCGACCTCCTGCGATCGCTTGGCGAGCATCCGATTGCCGATGAAGCCGTCGCAATTGCCCGCCACGATCGGAACCTTACCGATCGCGCGCCCCGCCGCCATCGCGGTCGCCAGCGTCTCGGGAGAGGTCTTCGCGCCCCGCACGACCTCCAGCAGCTTCATGACGTTGGCGGGGGCGAAGAAATGCATGCCGACGAAATCCTCCGGCCGGTCGAGAACGGCGGCGATGTCATCGACGTCGAGCGCGGAGGTGTTCGACGACAGCACCGTACCCGGCGCAGCCTTCGCCCCGAGGTCGGAGAAAATGTCCCGCTTCACGTCCATGTCCTCGAACACGGCCTCGACCACCAGGTCGGCGGCCGCGGCGGCGGCGCGATCGGTGTCGCCGGTGATATGCGCCATCCGCTCGTCCATCGCGACCTGGGTCATCGAGCCGCGCTTGACCGATGTGGCATAATTGGCGCGGACCCGGTCGAGCCCCCGGTCGAGCGCGTCCTGCGTCGCGTCAACGACGGTGACGGGAATGCGGGCGGCGGCGAAGGACATGGCGATGCCGCCGCCCATCGTGCCCGCGCCGATCACGGCGGCGGTGCGGATCGCACGCGGCTTCACATCGGCGGGCTGGCCGGGGATGCGCGCCGCCTCGCGTTCGGCGAAGAACAGGTGGCGCAGGGCGCGCGACTGGCTGCCCGCGATCAGCGCGTCGATGGTCTGCGCATCCCTGGCCATGCCTTCGTCGAAGGGCAGGGTGAAGGAGTCGCGAACCGAGTCGACATTCGCGCGGGGCGCGGCCTGTCCGGCGGTGCGCGCGAGCAGCTTGGCCGCCAGCGCCTCGAACGCCGACGGATCGGCGCGGGTCGCCGCGATCCGGTCCTCGCGCTCGCTCACCGGGACGATCGACCGGCCGGTCACGGTGCGCGCGAACGCGATGCCCGCCGCGATCGGATCGCCACTGGCGACATGGTCCGCGACCCCCAGTTCGAGCGCCTTGGCCGCCGACAGGCGTTCGCCCGAGAGGCATAGCCTCAGCGTAGCTTCCGGCCCGATCAGGCGCGGCAGGCGCTTCGTGCCGCCCCCCGCCGCCAGCAGGCCGAGATGGATTTCGGGCAGCCCGACCTGCGCACCCTCCACCATCACGCGATAGGTACACCCCAGCGCGACCTCGAACCCTCCGCCCAGCGCCGTGCCGTGGATCGCGGCGACGGTCGGCTTGCCACAATGTTCGATCCGCTCGATCACTTCTTGCAGCCACGGCTCCTGGCGGGGCTTGCCGAATTCGGTGATGTCGGCACCCGCGAAGAAGGTCCGGCCCGCACAGGCGATGACGATCGCCCGGACCGTGTCGTCGGCCACCAACCGGGCGATGCCCCGCACGATCCCGTCGCGAACGGTGTGGCCCAGCGCGTTGACGGGCGGATTGTCGACGAGGATCACGCCGATCCCGTCCTCGTGCCGCACGGATACCGTGTCGTTGATGCTGGTCATGTCGCTGCCTCTCTCGTTGGGAAGGTGGGAAAGCCGCCGGGGCCGCTTCACCGATCATCCCATCGACCTATCGCCGCCCTTCGCGGCGGCAAGAGCACCGGGCCAAGGCAGCGCATCATTTCAGTCTTGTGATGGCTGGGGCCGGGCTCCTGGCGATCGGACCGCGATGGCGTAAGCCGCGAACGACACGAATCATCGGAGGCCGGCATGAGCGACATTGCGATCGACACCCCCATCGACGGCGTCTGCCGGTTGACCCTGAACCGCCCCGACGCGCTGAATTCGATGACCTTCGCCATGTATGAGGAACTGATCGCGCAATTCGAGAGGATCCGCTTCGATCATTCGATCCAGGTGGTGGTGCTGACGGGCAGCGGTCGGGGCTTCTGCGCCGGGCACGACCTGCGCGCGGGGGGCAAGCCGGGCTGGGTCGCCGAGGACCTCGGGCGGGCGCAGCGGAACCGCGCGACGCTGGCGCGGCTGGGCCAGATCCCGCTGCTGATGCGCGGTCTGCCGCAGCCCATCATCGTCGCAGTGAACGGCGTGGCGGCGGGCGCGGGCTATGCCTTCGCGCTGGCGGGCGACTTGGTGCTGGCCGCGCGATCGGCCAAGTTCGTCAACGCCTTCCACAATGCCGGAACGGGGCATGAGATGGGCTTCTCCTATCTGCTGCCCCGCGCGGTGGGGACGCAGCGCGCGGCCGAGATCATGCTGACCGGCCGCGCCGTTCATGCGGAGGAGGCCGAGCGGATCGGGCTCGCCCTGCGCATGGTCGAGGATACCGATCTGGAAGCCGAGACGCTGAAGCTGGCCGAGGCGATCATGGTCAACAGCCCGATAGGCATCGCCATCACCAAGCAGACCATGCACATGAACGCCGATGCGGGCAGCCTGGCCAACGCGATCGAGCTGGAGAATCGCGGCATCTTCACCAGCACCTCGACCGAGGACACGGCAGAGAAGCGCAAGGCGTTCATCGAGAAGCGCAAACCGGTCTTCACCGGTCGATGACGCGGGGCAGGGCGGCAAGGCCTTCGTTCACATTCCTGATAACGGCGCGCCCCCCGTGGCCGCCGCTGGCGCCGACCGGTAGTCCTGACCGGAAAGGAGGATCGCATGCCTGACTGGAACGCGATGTCGGACGGCGAATTCCGCCGTGCGACGATCGATTTCATCGAAACCCATTGCCCGCCCGATCTGCGTCACCGCAAGGAGCATCCGCGCTGGGCCGAGGCGGCGATCTGGTATCACCGCATGTCGGAGCATGGCTGGCTCGCCCCAAGCTGGCCGGTCGAGCATGGCGGCATGGCGTTGAAGCCCGCGAAATACCTGATCTATCTGGAGGAGTGGACGCGCCTGGGGGTGCCGACCATCCTGCCGCAGGGGCCGCTCAACGTCGGCCCCGCATTGCTAGCCAACGGCACGCAGGAGCAGATCGAGGAATATCTGCCCAAGATCCTGTCGGGCGAGCATCGCTGGTGCCAGGGTTTTTCGGAGCCGGGCGCCGGCTCCGACCTGGCCGGACTGCGCACCGACGCGCGGATCGAGGGCGACACGTTCGTCATCAACGGGCAGAAGATCTGGACGTCGGGCGCGCTCGACGCCAATCACATCTATGTCCTCGCCCGCACCGACAAGGCGGCGCAGAAGCAGAAGGGCATCAGCTTTATCCTGGTCGACATGGACCAGCCGGGCATCACCGTGAAGCCGATCGTCACCGTCAACCACGATACCGACTTCGCCGAGGTGTTCTTCGACGAGGTGCGGGCGCCGCTAAAGAATGTCGTCGGCGGCCTCAATCGCGGCTGGACGGTGGCCAAGTCGCTGCTGGGGTTCGAACGCATCTTCGCCGGCGCACCGCATTTCAGCCGCAACGCCGTGACCCAGGCCGCCGAGATGATGGCGCTGACCGGGCTGGACCGCGACCCCGTGATGGTTGACCGGCTGGCCGAGCTGAAGCTGGAGGTCGAGGATATCGCCGTAGCCTTCGAGGCGCTGGCGCAGGAGGTTCGCAAGGGCCACAGTTTCGGCTTCGAGGTGTCGACGCTGAAGATCGCCAATACCGAGACGTTCGCGCGCGTGACCGAATTGATGGTCGAGATGGCGGGCGAGCGCGGTGCGATGTTCGGCGATACCGATTTCGGCGATGGCTCGTCGAACCTGCTCAAGGCCTTCCTCTTCGCGCGCGCGCCGATGATCTATGGCGGCACCGTGCAAATCCACCGCAACATTCTGGCCAAGCAGGTGCTTGGCCTGCCGGGGTGATCCGATGAGCGTGATCGAAATGACGCAGGACGATGCCGATCAGGACATGATCGCCGAACTGCGCGATGCGGCGGAACGGGTGGTCGCCGACAAGGCCGACCTCGCCCGGACCCGGCGACTGCGCCGCACCGTACCGGGCCATGACACCGGGCTGGTCGACACGTTCGTCGAACTCGGCTGGTTCGGCGTACTGGTTCCCGAGGACAAGGGCGGGCTGGGCCTTGGTCTGGCGGAGACGGCCGTGCTGGTCCGCACGCTCGAAAAGGGGCTGATATCCGATCCCCTGTTGCCGATCGCGGTGCTGGGCACCCGCACCCTCGTCCATGCGGGACGCGAGGCGGCCGACCGGTTGCTCGCCGGCGTGCTGGGCGGCGAGGTCCGCCCGGCCCTGGCGCTCGACTTCGACGAGGCGCTGCCGGACGTGCGGTGGTCGGCCGGACGCCTGACCGGGCGGTGCGCGGCGGTGGCTGGGGGCGTGGCGGCGACGCATCTGATCGTGCCGGTCCGATGCGATGCGGGCGTCGAGCTCTATGCCGTCGCCGTGGACGCGCCGGGATTGGTCCAGACGCAACGCTGGCGCGCCGACGAGACGCCGGTCGGGCAGGTGACGCTGGACGGGGCGGAGGATGCAATATTGATCGCATCGGCCGACCGGGGCGGTCCGGCGGTGGAGGCGGCGCTCGACGAGACGCGGCTGGTCGCGGCGGCCGGTCTGGTCGGCCTGGGCGAGCGGATGCTCGACATGACGATCGACTATCTAAAGGTCCGCCACCAGTTCGATGTCTCGATCGGATCGTTCCAGGCGTTGCAGCACAAGACGGTCGACCTCTACATCCAAAAGGAGATCGCCGTCGCGACCGTCGCTTACGGCCTCCAACTCGCGCGGCAGGGCGAGCGCGTCATGGGTGCGCTGCGGGCGAAGGGGCGCGCCAGTGCGGCGGCGAACCGCATCGGGCGCGAGGCGCTGCACCTGCACGGCGCGATCGGCTTCACCGACGAACATGACATCGGGCTGTACCTGAAACGCGCGCTGACGCTGTCGGCCTGGCTGGGCAACGCCGCTGTCCATCGCCGTCGCTACATCGAAATGGGAATGATCCGGCCATGAACCACCCGAACCCCGCCACCGGCACCGAGACGCTGACCGTCACGCGCGAAGGGCATGTCGCGATCGTCACGCTGAACCGGCCCGAGGCGCTGAACGCGATCGATCGCGATCTGCATCATGCCATTCCGCAGGTGCTGATGGCGCTGTCCGAGGACCGGGACGTGCGCGCGATCGTGCTGACGGGGGCGGGCCGCGCCTTTTCGGCGGGCGGCGACCTGAAGGCGATGGCGGCGCGTTTCGGCACCGATGCGGGGCGCGATCACGTGATGACCGTGCCGGGTCTCGCCCGCCTTTTGCTCCAGGGGATGTTCGAGGTCGAGACGCCGATCATCGCGGCGGTGAACGGCGATGCGATGGGGCTGGGCGCGACGATCGCGCTGGCCTGCGACGTCAGCGTGATCGCCGAAACCGCCCGGTTCGGCGACACCCATGTCCGCGTCGGGCTGGTTGCGGGGGACGGCGGCGCGGTGATCTGGCCGCTGCTGATCGGGGCCAATCGCGCGAAGGACTTCCTGATGCGCGGCCGCGTCATCGACGGGATCGAGGCGGAGCGGCAGGGCATCTGCAACCATGTCGCCCCCGCCGACCAGGTGCTGGCGCGGGCGAAGGAGATCGCCCAGGAAATCGCCAGCCTGCCCCCGCTCTCCGTCCGCTGGACGAAGGCGACGATCAACAAGGGGATCAAGGCGCAACTCAACACCGTCTTCGACGCAGGGATCGCCTATGAGGCGCTGACGATGATGAGTGCCGACCATGGCGAGGCGGTGCGCGCGATGCTGGAAAAGCGCCGACCCGATTTCCAGGGTCTTTGAACCCCCCGGGTTCTTCACAAGCGTGATGGGCGGGGTGGGGCCGTTGCCGCCTTCTCCCCGCCTGCCCTAACCAGGGGGAAGCCATTCCGGCAGAGACGGGAGTCGAGGTGAGCGAAGCCATCGATCTGGAGGAACTGCGCACCGGGATCCGCGACGTGCTGGAGGCCGAGGCGTCGAGCGAGCGTGTGCACCGCCATTATGACGGCGACGCGACCATCGCGGCGGATCTGCGGCGGATCGCGGGCGAACTCGGCTGGGGCGCGCTGGGCGTACCCGAAGGCCATGACGGGCTGGGGCTGGGCCTGCGCGGATTGTCGGTGCTGTACGAGGAACTGGGGCGCGGTCCCGCACCATTGCCGCTGGCGTCGACCATGATCGTCGCCGACATGCTGGCGCGGCGCGGTGACGAGGCGCAGCAGACCCGCTGGCTTCCCGCCTTCGCCGGGGGGCGCGCCTTTGCCGCCGTCGCGCTCGACGGTCGCGTCGCGGTCGCGGCAAACCGGGTCAGCGGGTCGTTCGACCATGTCGTCGACGCCGTAGGTGCGGACCTGTTCCTGGTGCGGGCGGGCGAGGATTTCATGCTGGTGGCGGCGGACCAGCCGGGCGTCACCATCGAGGCGCTGCCCGCGGTCGACCGCACGCGGACGCTGGCGACCGTCACCTTCGACGACGCGGAAGGCGCGGTCATCGCGGTCGATGCCGACGCGCTCGCCACCCATGCTGCGCTTGCGGTCGCCGCGGACAGCATCGGCGGCGCTGCGGCGATACTGGCGAAGACGATCGAATATCTGAAGGTGCGGGTCCAGTTCGGCAAGCCGATCGGGTCGTTCCAGGCGCTCAAGCACCGTGTGGCGGACCATCACCTGGCACTGGAACTGGCCCGATCGCTGATCGACACCGCGATCGCGGCGCAGGACGGCGGCGCCGATGCCCATGCGATCGCGGCACTGGCGCGGGTGACGGCGGCGGAAACCTATGCGGCGATCGCCGACGACGCGGTGCAGCTTCATGGCGGGATCGGCTTCACCTGGGAGCATGACTGCCACCTCTATCTGAAGCGGGCGCGGATGAACGAGATGCTATGGGGCAATGCGGAACGCCATCTCGATCGCGCCGCCGATCACCTGATGGGAAGGGCGGCATGACGGTCGCGGTGGCGGACCGCCGGTTCGAGCCGCTCGCCAGGCTGGGCGACCCGGCCGCCTTCCGCGCGGAGGTGCGCGCCTGGCTCCAGGCGACGCTGCCCGACGACTGGCTGGCGACGATCACCGGCGGCGGCGAGCAGGCCTATGTCGATTTCCAGCGCTGGTGGTTTCGCGAACTGATGAAGGTCGGGCTGGCGACCGCGCACTGGCCAAAGGCATGGGGCGGCGAGGAACTGCCGCTCGAATATCAGGTCGTGATGAACGAGGAATTCGGCAAGGTCCGCGCGCCCCGCCCGCTTCTCTACACGGTGTCGCTCTATCATCTGCCCGCGACGCTGTTCGCGCACGGCACGCCCGAACAGCGCGACCGCTACCTGACCGGCGTGCGCGAGCGCGGCGAATTGTGGTGCCAGGGCTTTTCGGAGCCGGGGGCGGGATCGGACCTCGCATCGCTGCGCACCGGCGCCGAACGCCGGGTCAAGCCCGACGGCAGCATCGTCTATGTCGTCAACGGGCAGAAGGTCTGGTCGTCCTTCGGCATGCATGCGGACCATTACATGCTGTTGGCGCGCACCGATCCGGACGCGCCCCGGAAACAGGCCGGGATCAGCTTCTTCCTGCTGCCGATGGACAGTCCCGGCCTGATCCGGCGACCGATCCGCCAGATCAACGGCGATGCCGAATTCTGCGAGGTGTTCCTCGACGATGTCGAGATACCGGCGGAAAACCTGGTGGGCCGCGAGAATGAGGGCTGGGCGATCGCCCAATCCACCCTCTCGGCCGAGCGCGGCCTGATCATCGTCGACCAGGCGCAGCGGATGCAGTTCGTGCTGGAGGGCGTGCTCGTGGAGGCGCGTTCGGGCCGATTGCCATGGTGGGGCGATGCCGAATTGCGGCGCGAATTCCTGCGCCTCTATGCGCGGGCGCTGGCCGTCCGCAGCCTGGTGGACCGGATGATCGACGAGATCGTGAACGACCCGCATATGGGCGCGTCGCCGACGCCGACGCTGGTCAAGCTGACCTATTCCGAATTGCTGCGGCGCTACACCAGCTTCGTGCTGAAGCGCGACGGCATGGCGGCGCAGGTCACGCGGCCCAAGGCGCTGGGGGCGGGAAAACTGACGGACAATCCGATGGACGATTATCTCTCGGCCTATAGCTGGACGATCTCGGGCGGGTCGAACGAGGTGCTGAAGAACATTCTCGCCGAGCGCATCCTGGGGCTGCCGCGATGAAGACCGTCGGCGACCTTCACGAATATAACGCCCGCTACTTCGCCGAACGGGAGGCCTTCGTGTTCGAGGGGCGGCGGCTGACCAATGCGGGCTTTCTCGATCGCATTCGTCGCCTCGCCGACGCCTTCCACGCCAGCGGCCTGCGGCGCGGCGACCGGATCGCGGTGCTCGCGCTCAACTGTCTGGAAATCTATGAGATCATGGGGGCGGCGGAGCTTGCGGGCTTTGCCGCGGTGCCGCTCAATTTTCGCCTGGCTCCGGCGGAGGTCGACTATCTGCTGAACGATATCCGCCCTGCGGCCATCGTCTATGAGGCGGACCTGATGCCGCTCGCCGCGACGTTCCGCGCACATCATCCCGATCTCGTCTGGCTGCGGATGCGCGACGCGGCGGGCGGCGACGGCACGCCGCATTTCGAGGATTTCCTGAACGGCGGGGCGAGCGAGGGACCTCCCATACGCGCCCGCCCCGACGATCTGTGCTATCTGATGTACACCAGCGGCACGACGGGACGGCCCAAGGGCGCGATGCTGATCCAGCGAGCGGTATTGGCCGGCGCGGAGATCGGCGCTTCCGAGTCCGAGATGGTAAAGGGGGGCACCTGGCTGGTCCATTCGCCGCAATTCCATATCGGCGGCAACGGCACGCGGCTGAGCCAGCAGATGCGGTCGGGCCGGGTGGTCCTTCATCGCAGCTTCGATCCCGTCCGCGCGCTGCGCGATATCCAGGACGAGCGGGTCACCGGCACGATGACGGTCGGCACGATGTTGCAGGCGGTGCTGGACGTCGCCGACGATTACGACCTGTCGTCGATGCAGTCCTGGATGGTGGCGGGCGCACCCGCCTCGCCCGAACTGATGCGGCGCGCGATCGCCAAGCTCGGCAAGATCTTCATCATCCAATATGGAATGACGGAGGGGCGCGTATCGGGCCTATACCGCTATGAGGTCGATCCCGATGCCGGGCCCAAGGCGGCGAAGCGGCTGCGCTCCGTCGGCCGCCCCGCGCCGCAGATCGAGGTGGAGATACGTGACGAGGCGGGTCACGTCTGTCCGCCCGACGTACCGGGGGAGGTCACCTTCCGCTCGCCCAACGTCTTCGCGGGATATTGGAACAACTCGGTCGCCACGGCCGAGGCATTGCGCGACGGCTGGATGCATTCGGGCGATGTCGGCTATTTCGATGAGGACGGGTATCTCTATCTCGTCGATCGCAAGAAGGACATGATCATCTCGGGCGGCGAGAATATCTACAGCCGCGAGGTCGAGGATGCGCTGCACACCCACCAGGACGTGATCGAGGCGGCGGTGATCGGGGTGCCGGACGCGAAATGGGGCGAGGCGGTGAAGGCCTTCGTGGTGCTGGCCGCCGGGGCGACCGCCTCGGCCGATGCGATGATCGACCATGTCCGCACGCGCATCGCGCGCTACAAATGCCCCAAGCATGTCGCGTTCGTCGGCGAACTTCCCCGCATCGCGAACGGCAAGATCGACAAGATGGCCTTGCGCCGACGGGAGGAGGAACAGGCATGACCCTGCGGGATCACCAGGCCGCGCATGACGCGCTGGACCGGCTGGACGACGACGCCTTCCGTGCCGAGGTGCGCGAATGGGTCGTGGGTGCCTGTCCCGAACACCTGCGCTTTCCCGCCAGGCGCCTGCACTTCCATGAGGTGCGCGACTGGTATCGGATTTTGGCCGAAAAGGGATGGCTTGCCCCGGGCTGGCCGCGCGACCATGGCGGCATGGGACTGTCCCCGGCGCGTCAGATGATCCTGATCGACGAGTTCGAGCGCCACGGCGTGCCGCGCCTGCCCGATCATGGCATCATCATGCTGGGGCCGTTGCTGATCCGCTACGGAACGGAGGCGCAACGCGCCCGCTTCCTGCCCAAGATCCTGTCGGGCGAGCACATCTGGTGCCAGGGCTATTCGGAGCCGGGGGCGGGGTCCGACCTCGCCGCGCTGCGGACCGAGGCGGTGCTCGACGGCGACGACTGGGTCATCAATGGGCAGAAGACCTGGACCACGCTGGCCTCCGACGCGCAATGGATGTTCCTGCTCGCGCGAACCGACAAGAGCGCGAAGAAACAGGCCGGAATCAGCTTCCTGCTGGTGCCGATGAATGCGCCGGGCGTGACGATACGGCCGATCGTCAACCTCGAGATGCATGACGAATATTTTGAGGTGTTCTTCGACAATGTCCGCGTGCCCGCCGATCATCTGGTCGGCGAGGTCAACCGGGGCTGGCCGATGGCGAAGGCACTGCTCGGTTTCGAACGCATCTTCTTCGGCAGTCCCCGGCAGTCGGCCTTCGCGCTGGAGCGGCTGCGGCACCTGGCCGAACATTACAGCGTGGCGGACGATCCGGTGTTTCGCGACAAGTTCGTGCGCCTGCACATGGATCTCGCCGATCATTCCGACCTGTTCGAGCGTTTCGCCGATCAGTTGCGCCGGGGCGAGTCCCTGGGCGCCGACGTATCGATGTTGAAGCTGCATCAGACCGACCTCTACCAGCGGATCACCGACCTGATGATCGAGATCGCGGGCAGCGATGCCGGGTTGCTCGACCCTGCGGGCGGCGACCGGGCGATCCATCCGGCCGGCTTCTTCATCCAGTCGCGGCCCACGACCATCTATGGCGGCACCAGCGAGATCCAGCGCGGCATCCTGGCGCGCGAAGTGCTGGGCCTGCCGGCCTGACCGGGCGGGTATGTCCGTTCTTCCAGCCTCCGGGCACGCGGACATTTCACAAACGGGATATCGTGGCGGACGGCGTGGCGGGGCGGGGCGAAGCGTGGCACGTCTCTGTGCATGGACAACAGGCATTTACCCGACGCCGACACGCAGCTCGGCATCTATCGTCGCATGGCGCTGATCAAGGCGAATGACGAGCGCAGCCGCAAGGTGATCCGTTCGGGCCGCCTAGTCATGCCCTATTATAGTCCCCGCGGGCAGGAAGTGATCCCCAGTTGCATCTCCGCCTGCCTGACCGACGATGATTATATCTGCACCATCTATCGCGGCACGCACGACATGCTGGCCAAGGGCGTGCCGTTGCGCGACCTGTGGGCGGAACTGGCGGGGCGCGTCACCGGCACCTGCAAGGGCAAGGGCGGGCCGATGCACATCACCCATCCCGCCTCCGGCGTGATGGTGACGACGGGGATCGTCGGATCGTCCATGCCGATCGCCAACGGCCTCGCCTGGGCCGCGCAACTGAAGGGCGACGGGCGCGTGACGATCGCCAATTTCGGCGATGGCGCGTCCAATATCGGCGCGTTCCACGAATCGCTGAACCTGGCGGCGGTCTGGAAGCTGCCGGTGATCTTCGTCTGCCAGAACAACGAATGGGGCGAGCATACCGCCTATGACAAGACCAGCAACGTGCCGGTGGCGGCGCGGGGCGGCTCCTACGGCATGCCGGGCGTGCGGGTGGACGGCAACGACGTCTTCGCGATGTACGACGCCGCGCGCACCGCGATCGAGCGTGCGCGCGCCGGCGAGGGGCCGACGCTGATCGAGGCGATGACCTATCGCTTCCACGGCCATGTCTTCGGCGACGCCGACGGCTATATGGACAAGGCGCGCAAGGCCGCCGCGGTCGCCGCCGATCCGGTCCCGCTCTTCCGGGCGCATCTGATCGAGAACGGCATCGCCGACGAAGCGACGCTGGCGGACATGGAAGCGGCGATCGAGGCGGCGCTGGACGACGCCGTCGACTTCGCGCTCGCCGGCGACTTTCCCGACTCGGGCGAACTGACCCGCGATGTCTTTGCCGAGGAGGTGTCGGCATGAGCCGGGGCGCAGCGCTTGCCGAGGGCAAGTCGAACATCCTTCAGTCCGTCAACGCCGCACTGGCCGATGCGCTGGCCGAGGACGAGACGGTGCTGGTGCTGGGCGAGGATATCGGCGACGCGGAGGAGGGGGGCGTCGTCGGCGTGACGCGTGGCCTGTCCACCCGCTTCGGTGAGCATCGCGTGCGCACGACGCCGATTTCGGAACAGGCGATCATCGGCGCGGCGATCGGCGCCAGCCTGGCGGGGTTCAAGCCCGTCGCGGAGATCATGCTGATGAACTTCACGACGGTCGCGATGGACATGATCGTCAATCACGCCGCCAAGCTGCGCTTCATGTCTGGCGGCCAGACCAATGTGCCGATCGTCATCCGCACCATGACGGGCACGGGTTTCGGCTCGGGCGGGCAGCATTGCGACTATCTGGAGGCGTGGTTCGCCCATACCGCCGGGATCAAGGTCGTCGCGCCATCCAGTCCGGCGGACGCCTATGGGCTGATGCGGTCGGCGATCGACGATCCCGACCCCGTGCTGTTCATCGAGAATCTGCCGACCTATTGGAACCAGGCGGATGCCGCGCCCGCCGGGCACCGCGTGCCGATCGGCAAGGCCCATGTCCTGGCCGAGGGGCATGACGTGACCATCCTGGCCTATGCCCGGATGATCCAGGAGGCAACGCCCGCGATCGCGCAACTGGCGGAGGCGGGGATTTCCGCCGAACTGATCGACCTGCGCACCATCGCGCCCTGGGATCGCGAGACGGTTCTCGCCTCCGTCGCCCGGACGGGGCGGCTGCTGATCGTCCATGAAGCGGTGACGCCCTTCGGCGTCGGGGCCGAGATCGCGGCGACCATCGGCGAGGCGCTGTTCGGCAAGCTCGCCGCACCCATCAAGCGGCTCGGCGGCGCGTTTTGCCCCGTGCCTTTCTCCAAGCCTCTCGAAACCGCCTTCGCGCCGCGCACCGCCGACATCGTGGCGGCCGCGCGACAGCTTGTCGGGCATCGATAATCCCCCCGAACCGGAGACCGCGAATGAGCACCGATGTGCTGTTGCCGAAAATCGGCTTTTCCATGAACGAAGGTTTCCTGGCCGAATGGCTCGTCGCCGATGGCGGCGAGGCGGTCGAAGGCGAGCCGCTCTATGCGCTGGAGAGCGACAAATCGACCCAGGAGGTCGAGGCGCCGGCCTCGGGTCGGCTCACCATCCTCAAGCCCGTGGGCGAGACCTATGAGGTCGGCACCCTGCTCGCGGTGATCGAGTGACACGCTATCAGTTGCATCTCCACACCCGCCCGGTCGCCGGGCGCGAGGAGGAATATCATCGCTGGTACGACGAGACGCACCTTGCCGAAGTCGTCGGGCTCGACGGTTTCCTGACCGGGGAGCGGTTCGTCCCCGTTCCGCTCGACCCCGACGCGCGGCCGCCCGAAACCTATCTGGCGGTCTATGAGATCGAGACGGACGACCTCCCCGGCACGCTTGGCCAGTTGCGCACCGCCGGGCTGCGATTGTCCGATGCGCTCGATACCGCGTCGGTCCGCACGGAGGTGTTCCACAGCCTGGGCGCGAAGGCGACCCGGTCATGAGCGATCTGCTGTCCGGACTGGCCCCATGGCCCGCCACCGACTTCGCCGAACATGGCGAGGTCGAGATCAGGAAGCTGGGCCGCATCCAGACGCTGGTCGGATCGTTCCTGGGCCGCAACTGGGTGGCGATCCCGCATGTCACCCACCATGACGATGCCGACATCACCGATCTGGAAACGCGCCGCCGCGCCCATAATGCGGGCGGGGGCGCGAAGCTGACGATCGTGCCGCTGCTGGTGAAGGCGCTGGCCGACGGGCTCGCCGCCTTTCCGCAGTTCAACGCCTCGCTCGATCCGCGCGCCGGGACGCTCGTCCTCAAGAAATATGTCCATGTCGGCGTGGCGGTCGACACGCCGGGCGGGCTGCTCGTCCCGGTGATCCGCGACTGCGACCGCAAGAGCGCGAGCGAGATCGCCGGGGAGGTCGCCGCCCTGTCCGACCGGGCGCGGACCAAGGGCCTGCCGATGCAGGACATGACCGGCGGGTGCATCACGCTGACCTCGCTGGGGCATATCGGCGGCACGGCGTTCACGCCGATCGTCAACGCTCCGGAAGTCGCCATTCTCGGCGTGACGCGCGCGCGTACGGTGGCGACGCGCGGCGAGGATGGCGGCGTGGCGTGGCGCGATATGCTGCCGCTGTCGCTCAGCTACGATCACCGCGTCATCAACGGCGCCGACGCGGCGCGGTTCGTCCGGTTCATCGCCGACCGGCTCGCCGCCGCCGACCTCGTCGCCTGACCCCGCGCAAAGCAAGCGAGACACTATGGCCCATTCCAATCGCCTGAACGCCGTCATCCAGCCGGTTCTCGACCGGCTGGTCGCCGATGGACGCGAGATCGGCATCCAGATCTGCGCCTGGCAGGGAGAGGAGCAGATCGTCGATTGCTGGGCGGGGCTGGCCGATGCCGCCAGCGGCCGTCCGGTCGATGCCGACACGCTGTTCAACGTCTATTCGGTGTCTAAGGCGGTCAGCGCCACCGCCGTGCACATCCAGGTCGAGCGCGGCCTGATCGACTATGACGCGCCGGTCGCCGATTACTGGCCCGATTTCGCCGCGGCGGGGAAGGGCGACGTCACCGTCCGCCATGTGCTGAGCCATGTCTCGGGCGTGCTGCGCATGCCGCCCGACGTGACGCCCGAGCTGATGACCAATTGGGACTGGATGTGCCGTCGCATCGCCGAGATGCCGGGCGTCTATCCGGCCGGCAGCCGCTCCTCCTACCAGTCGATGACCTTTGGCTGGCTGGTGGGGGAGATCGTGCGCCGGACCGATCCGAAACGCCGCCCCTTCGGCCAGTTCGTGCGCGAGGAGATCGCCGAGCCGCTGGGCGCGACGGACCTGTGGCTGGGGATACCGGATGCGGCGGAACCGCGCGTCGCCACACTCGACGCGGTCGCGGTCTATGTCGCGCCCGACGGCAATCTGATGCGCGAGGCGCAGCCGAAGATCGTCGACCTGATGCCCGATCCGTTCGAGCGGCCCTATGTCCGCCGCGCCTGTATTCCGGCGGTCGGCGGCATCTTCAACGCGCGGAGCGAGGCGCGTTTCTGGGCGATGCTCGCCAATGGCGGCCAGTTGAACGGCGTGCGCCTCCTGTCCGAAGAGCGGGTGAGGAGCTTCGCCGCGCCGCGCCCGCATTTCGAGGATGCCGATCCGGTCTTCTTCGGCATGGTCGTGCCGATCGGCTGGGCGGGATACTGGCTGGGCGGGGCGGAGACGCCGCCGGTCGCCGCGCCCCGCAACATGCGCGCCCTGTGCCATCCCGGCATGGGCGGGTCGATCGGCTGGGCCGATCCCGACAGCAAGCTGGCGGTGGCCTTCTGCCACAACCGCATGTTCGATACCCGCGACATTACGCAGGACAGCCGGACGATCATCGGCGATGCGATCCGGGCGGCGTTGTGAGCGGCATGTCCGGCGAATGGGACTATATCATCGTCGGCGCGGGCTCGGCGGGGTGCGTGCTCGCCGACCGCCTGTCGGAGAACCGGCGCAACCGCGTCCTGCTGCTCGAGGCGGGGCCGGTCGACCGCCACCCCTTCGTCCACATGCCGCGCGCTTCGGCGAAGCTGTTCGCCGACCCCCGCCACGTCTGGCATTTCCGGACCGAGGGGCATGACGACGTACCCCCCGAGGTCTGGCTGCGCGGCAAGATGCTGGGTGGGTCCTCCTCGGTCAACGGCATGATGTATTTCCGTGGCCAGCCGGAGGATTACGACAGCTGGCAGATGCTCGGCGCGCGGGGCTGGGGCTGGGACGCGATGGCGCCCGCCTTTCGTGCGATGGAGTGTCATGCGCTGGGCGGGGACGAGGTGCGGGGCGGCGATGGTCCGCTCGGCATCAGCGTCGAAACCGAACGCTCGCCACTGACCGAAGCCTTCATCGCCGCCGGCGAGCAGATGGGACTGGCGCGCGTCGACGATCTTAACCGTCCCGACCAGGGCGAGGTGGTCGGCTATGCCACCCGGACGATCTGGAAAGGGCGGCGGCAGAACACGGCGCAGACCTTCCTCAAGCGCGCGCGCGGGCGGCCGAACCTGCGGGTCGTGACCGGCGCGGTCGTCGATCGCGTGCTGTTCGACGGGAGCAGCGCATGCGGCGTGCGGGTGGCGGTCGATGGAAAGCCCACCGATTTCCTGACCGATGGGGAGGTGATCGTCAGCGCCGGTGCGCTGATGTCGCCACAGATATTGGAACGTTCGGGTGTCGGCGACGCCGATCGCCTGCGCGGCCTCGGCATCGATGTCGTCGCCGACCGTCGCGGCGTCGGCGAGCATATGCTCGAACATCGGCTGCTGATGATGCAGTTCGAGATCAACGTCCCCTACAGCCATAATGCGCAACTGCGCGGCTGGCGCCTGCCGCTCAACGTGTTGCGCTATTATCTGGCGAGGTCGGGGCCGATGGCGGTCGGATATGGCATGGTCGGGGCGTTCGCGACCGTCCTGGCCGAATCCGAGACGCCGGACATCGAGGTCCTGTTCAGTCCCACCGTCGCGATGCCCGATGCCAAGGGGCGGTATCGCCCCGATCAGGTGCACAGCGTCCAGCTGTTCGGCTATCCGTTGCGCTCGCGCAGCGAAGGCTCGGTGCATATCACCTCGGCCGATCCGGGCGCGGCGGCCTCGATCCGGGCGGGCTATCTCTCCGACGCCTATGATCGGCGCGTGACCGTCGCGATGCACCGCTATCTGCGAGCCTGGATGGACCGGCCCGCGATCGCGCCGATGGTGGTGTCGGAGCGGGAGACGACCCGCCATCTCCAGACCGACGAGGAGATCCTGCACGCCTATCGGACGCGCGGCAACGCCGGATATCACGCCTGCGGCACCTGCCGCATGGGCGATTTCGAAGATGCCGTGCTGGACGAGAAGCTGCGCGTTCGCAGCGTGTCGCGGCTTCGCGTCGTGGATGGATCGATCATGCCGACGATGGTGTCGGCGAACACCAACGGGCCGATCATGGCGAGCGCCTGGCGCGCCGCCGACCTGATCCTGGCGGACACCAACCGCTGATCGCGAGCCGCAGCGATCAGCGCGACCGTGCCAGGCGGATCGGATAGATCACCGCTCCGGCGATGTGACGGCCGCCATCGGCATGGATGGTCTGTCCGTTGACGAACCTTCCGGCATCGCCCGCCAGCGTGACGACGGCGCCCCCGATGTCCGCCACGGGATCGCCCATCCGGCCGAGCGGCAGTTGCGCGACCAGCGCGTCCATCAATGCCGGTCGCTCGGCGCGGGCGGCGTCGAACACCGCCGTCGCCGCGCCGGGCAGCAGCAGGTTGGTGGCGATGCCGTGCCGTCCCCAGTCGAGCGCGGCCGACCGGACCACCCCGACAAGCGCCCAGGCGGCGGCATTATAGGGGGCGATCCCCTCCGCCACGCCCTGGCCGTAACGGTGGCCGATGACGATGATCCGCGCATGGTCGCTGCGACACAGCGCGTCATGGGCGGCGTTCATCGCCGCCGCCGTGCCGGCGACCCTGCCGAGCGCCGCCGTCATGGCGTCGGTCGACATCGCGTCGAGCGGGCAGGGCGCAACGGTCGGAAGCAGATCGACGACCAGCACGTCCACGTCGCCCAGCCGTTTCGCCGCCTCTCCGACCAATCCGCCGATCATGGCAGGGCTGTCGGGATCGATACCGGCCCCGGCGTCCCAGTGCAGGTCGGCGACCTCGGCGCCCGCCTGGCGCAAGCGCATCGACAGCGCCCGACCCAAATCGGGGCCGCTGATGACGATCGCGCGGCGGCCGCCGAGAACGGCGTGGCCTTGTCCCATCTCAATCCTCCAACTGGTGGAATTGCGGCATGCCGAGGACCGACTGGCCGCCATCGACGAACAGTGACTGCCCGGTGATATAGCGTGCGTCGTCGGCGGCGAGCCCGACGACCGCCGCGCCGATATCGCGCTCTGGATCGCCATGGCGGCGCATCGGATTGGCGCGCGCCGCGCGTTCGCCGCGCGCCGGATCGTCGGCGAAGAACCGCGCATAGCTTTCGCTCATGCCGGAAGGGAGGACGGCATTGGCGGTGATGCCATGGCGTCCCCATTCGTTCGCCATGGTCCGGGTCAGCGCCTCGATCGCGCTCTTGGTGACGTTATAGGGGCCGGCGAAGCGCGCACCGGACACACCGTTGAGCGAGCCGAAGTTGATGATCCGGCCATGGCCGCTCGCGCACAGATGCGGGAAGGCCGCCTGCGCTGCCCATAGCGATCCGTAGAGACCCGAATGCAGCATCGTCGTGACTCGGGCCGGGATCTCCGCGCTTTCCAGCCGGGAATAGGGCACCCGCGCCTGTGCGTTGTTGACGAGGATGTCGAGCCGCCCGAACCGCGCGATCGTGGCCGCCACCAGCTCCGGCGCGACATCCTCCTCGCCGACGTCGCCCGCGACGAACAGGGCGTCGGCGCCGATACGGTCCAGCTCGGCCATCACCGCCGCCGCGCGTTCGGCGACACGGCCATTGACCACGACCTTCGCGCCCGCCTTGGCAAGCGCGACGGCGATGCCGCGTCCGAGGCCGGCGGTCGATCCCGTCACGATGGCGACGCGGCCGGATAGCAACGGCACGCCCTGTTCTGGTGTATCCATACGCTTGTCGTCGGATGCTGCGGCGGGCGAAGCAATGCCGCGGCAATCGCAGCATGGATGTGATGCTCGTGGTCCGCCTGTCTGACCCATCCCGATCGCGCGCCATAAAGGCCGCGAAACGGCAGAGGATGGGATGATGGACCAGGGCAGGACGATCGATTTCACCGGGCGAGTCGCCATCGTCACCGGCGGCGCGAGCGGCATGGGACTGGCCTATGTCCACGCGCTCGCCGCGCGTGGGTGCGCGGTGGTGGTGAACGATGTGCAGGGAGCAGAGGCGGTGGCGACCCGGATCGCCGACGATGGCGGACGCGCGCTGGCCGTATCCGTGCCGGTGGGAACGGCGGACGCCGCGCACCGGATCGCGGCGCAGGCACTCGCGCAGTTCGGCCGGCTCGACATCCTCATCAACAACGCGGGGGTGGCACGAGCCGAGCCTTTCGACCGGCTGAACGACGCCAATGTCGCCTTGCAGTTCGCCACCAACCTGCTCGGTCCGTTCGAGCTGATGCGTGCGGTGTGGCCGGCAATGGCCGGGCAGGGCTATGGCCGCATCCTCAACATCGCCTCGATCGGGGCTCTCGGCATCGGGCATTCGGCGGTCTATGCCGCGACCAAGGCGGCGATGCTGGGCCTGACGTTCGACACGGCGATTGACGGGCGGCCGGCCGGCATCCTTGTCAACGCTGCGCTGCCCAGCGCCTATACGCCGATGACCGAGCAGATCCCGGACGCGGCCCTGGTCGACTGGTATCGGCGTCACCTGCCCGCCGAGCGCGTCGCCGCAGCGCTGCTATGGTTCGTGTCGGAGGTGTGCGACGTCTCGGGCGTGGCGGTCACGACCGGGGGCGGGCGGATCGCCAGGATCGGCTTCGGGGACGGGCCGGCTGTTCTCGATCCCGATATCTCCCCCGAGGCGGTCGATTGCGCCCGGGCGGGCTTCCTCACTACCCAGCGACTCGACCTGCTCGAGACGCAGCGTCAGGCGAGTGACCGTTACGCCGAGGTTTTTCCGCGAGAGGCGTGACCAACAGGTTCCGCGGTACCGCCATCTGCACCCCAGCCACCTTGCGAAGCACGGCGGGCCAGCATCTGCGTGACCGGAGAGACGGCCCGTCGTCTTCGATCACACTCAGGATGCCTCGCTGCCATCATGCTTATGATCGAACGGCATTCGGGCCGGACATCGATTGTCGACCGCCTGAGCGGCTTATACGTCAACCTACTCGGTATGTCCGTTTCCGCGACTAGCAGCGACGAAAGAAGCGGTGCCGATGAATGTTACCACACGGCGGGATCACGGCCGGACTTTCAAGCGGAGCAGGATGGGGAGGATGACCATGAAGCCTAAATTGGCTCTGATGTGCGTGACAGCACTTGTGATGCCCGCGACGGCAATGGCGCAGGCGTCGCCAGCCTCGACGACGCCGACGGCCGCTCCTGCGCAGGAGGCGCCGGAGCAAACGCCAGCGACGAACTTGCAGGCGAACGACCCCGCCGCGGCAGCGACGGGTCAGACTCGCGCCCCGCAACTGAACGATGCCAGCACCGCGGACATCGTCGTCACGGCGCAGCGTCGCGAAGAGCGGCTGCAAAGCGTGCCGATCTCCATCACCGCATTGGGGGGGGCGCAGCTCGAAACGCAAGGCGTTCGCTCGGTGGCGGATCTTGCGCGCGTTCCGGTCAACAGCCTCACCGTCCAACCCTCCGTTGGCAATCCGCAAATCCTGCTGATCGATATGCGCGGTATAACGACCGCGGATCCAGGGCAGGGTACCATCGAGCCCGGTGTCGCGATCTACGAGGACGACGTCTATGTCAGCCGCGCCCAGGCTTCGGGCAATTCGCTGTCGGACCCGGAACGGATAGAGGTGCTGCGCGGACCGCAAGGGACGTTGTTCGGCCGCAATGCCGAAGGCGGTGCGATCCGCATCGTCACGCGCAAGCCCACCGGCGTCTTCGGTGGTGATTTCCGGGCGTCGATCGGCGAATATGGCAATCGCCACTATATCGGCCACCTGAACCTGCCGGAATTCGCCGGCATCTCGATCAAGCTCGACGCGCTGCACGACGATGTTGGCGGGTACACCAATAACGGCACTAGCCGTAATCCGCTGCTGTCGCACCAATATGACTTCGGATATCAGAACAATACCGGCTTCCGTAGCGCGGTTCGGATCAAGCCCGTGAGCGGGCTCATCCTCGACTATTCATACACGCATCTGGTCACGAAGATCACACCGGACTATGTGTCGCTGACCAACCCTGGACAGCGCGCACCCGCCTCCTATCCGCAGTTCCTGGCCCCGGCCCGGGGAACGGCCGAGCCGGACATTTACAACTTCAATGACACGTCCTGGACCGGGCTTTATCAGGACGTGAACCGCACCGCGTCCGACGCCCATTCCTTTGCCGCGTCCTATGACGTGACGAGCCGGCTGCAATTAAAGGCGATCACGGGATATCGCGTGGTCAATTTCGCAGGGCCCCAAAATCTTGGTGGCGCGTTCGCATTCGTGAACAGTCCCTTTCTCGTTCCGGCCGGATCCACGGTGGCCTCACTGAATATCCAGCCCGCCTACTCCGGTCAGACGCTGGGTATAGCTGGCAATACGCCGGTATATGCGCTCAGCGGATCTGTTCCGATCGTCAGAGAATTGCGTTCGCGTGCCTTCAGCCAGGAATTGCAGCTGATCGGATCGACCGACACCTTGCAATATCAGTTCGGTGCCTTTTACTATCACGAGAATGTCGATGATTCTCGTGCGACAAGTTTCTCGCTGATCTACACCGACCCGACCTACACCAACTACCTGTCGCTTAATCCCTTCCAGTTGAGGGGTGCCGTGGCCGGTGCGGCGCTTGGCACAAATGGCGACACGGATATTTCAGCGAAATCGCGCACGATCGCGGGTTACGGGCAAATTACGTGGTCGCCCGAGTTCGCGGACGGCAAATTGCATCTGACCGGCGGCTTGCGTTACACCGACGATCAGAAGGACTTCCTGCGCACGCTCAACAATGGCGTTCCTGTCAACAATGTCGGTACACCGTTCCGTGCCAAGCGCTTCGATCCGATGGGGACGATCGCCTATGATTTCACCAAGGACCTCAACGTCTACGCTCGCTACGCCACGGGGTACAAGGCGGCAGGCGTCAGCGTCCGGTCGCCCAGCTTCCGACCATTCGGGCTGGAATCGGTCAAGTCCTATGAGGTCGGCATCAAGAGCCAGTTCATCAACCGGGCGCTCACGATCAACGTCGCGTTGTTCCAGAACGATATCCGTGATCGCCAGTTGAATTTCCAGATCGACCCACTCAATGCACCGAACCTCGTCGATACCGTGAACACGCCCGGGACGACCCGGGTACGCGGTATCGAGGCCGAAGTCGTGATGCGCCCCACGCGCGATGTGTCTGTCAGTTTCAATTCGGCGTACACGACCTTCCGCCTGCCGCCCGAGCTGCTCGCGATCAACGCGGCACTGCCGGTGAGCGCGCAAGCAAACTATACGGTGCAGAACACACCGGAGTTCCAGGCCAGTTCGGCCGTCGACTGGACGATGCTGCGGTCCGGAAACCTGACGCTGAACGCCCATGCCGATTACGCATTTGCCAGCAACGTCTTTGGCACCGGCCGCATCGGGATCACGCAATTTTCCTGGCCGTTGGAGCGGCATCAAGGCAATGCGCGCCTGACCCTGGACGGTATCAAGCTGGGACCGACGACCGCACGTCTGTCGATCTACGCCAACAACATCACCAACGAGATCTATCCGATCTGGTCGGCCCCGAGCGCCAATTACATTCAGAACCATCCGCGTCAGGTTGGTGCGGAACTGGGCGTCCGTTTCTAGGGCTGCATGAACCGACGCGAAGAGCCCCTCCCCGTCGGGGGGCTTTATTCGGGTCGAACTCTTGTCGTGGCGCTTCGTGGAAAGCGATACAGAACGGGAGCGGCGGGCATACCGTCGCTCCCGTACTTTTTGTCAGGTCAGGTGCGGGTTCGGCATGCGTGCCCCCCGGTGTCGGATCAGATGATCCCGGAGGCCCGCAGACGCTCGCGTTGATCCGCATCGATGCCCAGGACGCTCTCGAGCACCTCGTCGGTATGCTGGCCGAACATGGGCGGCGGAGCATAATGGTCGAGCGGGGTGTGCGAATAGCGCAGCGGGCTGCGGATCAATCCCAGTTGCTGGCCCAGCGGATGATCGACATCGACCCGCAGGCCCCGGTGCCGGACGTGGTCGTCCTGGAACACCTCGCCCAGATCGTTGACGGGACCGCTCGGCACACCGGCCTTGTCCAGCCGGTCGAGCCATTCCGCCCGCGAGCGCGTCGTGAAGATCGCGTTGAACACCTCGGTCAGCGCCGCCCGGTTGCGGACGCGATCGGCATTGGTGCGAAAACGTGCGTCCTCGATCAGGTCTGGACGCTCGACGGCGCGACAGAGCCGGACATATTGGGTCTCGTTCCCCGCGGTCAGCATGATCGGCCGGTCCGAGGTGGGGAACATGGCCGCCGGCATCCCGCCATTGCCCTGCGTACCGCGCCGCACCGGGATTTCGCCCGAGATCAGATGGATTTGCGCATAATGGGACATGGCCGCGACGACCGAGTCGAGCAGCGCGATATCGATATGCTGCCCGGTCCCGCCCTGTGCGTCACGATGATAGAGCGCGCCGAGCACGGCGGACAGTGCGTTCAGCGAGGCGAGCACGTCCGCGATCGAGGGGCCGATCTTCATCGGCCCGCCGCCTTCAACCCCGTCGGGCAGGCCGGTCACGCTCATCAGGCCGCCCATGCCCTGGAAGATCGCGTCATAGCCGGGACGCTTGGCATAGGGGCCGTCCTGGCCATAGCCGGTGATCGAGCAATAGATCAGCCGGGGGTTCAACGCCTTCAGGCTGTCATGGTCGAGCCCATAGCGTTTGAGATCGCCGACCTTGTAGTTTTCCAGCAATATGTCGGCCTCGGCGGCGAGGCGGCGGATCAGTTCCTGCCCCTCGGGCGTGGCGATGTTGATCGTGACCGACTTCTTGTTCCGGTTGGCGGACAGGTAGAAGGCGTTCTCCCGCGTCTGGCGGCCTTCCGCATCGTGCAGATAGGGCGCGCCATATATGCGCGAGTCGTCGCCGCTGCCGGGCCGTTCGACCTTCGTCACCTCCGCCCCCAGATCGCCCAGCATCTGCGCGGTCAGCGGTCCCGCCAGAACGCGGGTCAGATCGAGGACGCGGATGCCGGTAAGGGGGCGGTCAGCCATGGAGAACTCCTGTAAAGGTCGCGCCCCGCCCGAGCATGATCCGTCGGGCGGGGCGGAGCCGTGATCCTATCGATTGGCGCGGACGGCGCGGCGTGCGGCGCGAAGGCCGAAGATGAAGGAGGCCGCGATGGAGGCCCCCGCGCCGGGATAGACACCGCCGGTCACCGACGCCGTGCAATTCCCCGTCGCGTAGAGACCCGGGATCGCGCCGCCGTCCGGCTTCAGGACGCGGCCGTCCTCGTCGGTCACCAGGCCGCCATAGGTGCCGACATCGCCGGGGAACAACCGCACCGCGTAGAAGGGCGGCCGTTCGATCGCACCCAGGCAGGGGTTGGGCCTGACCGACGCATCGCCGCCGAAGCGGTCATAATGTCGGGCGCCCTTGTTGAAATCCTCATCGATGCCGGTCTTGGCGAAACGCGTCATGCGTTCGGCACTCCGCTTCAACCCGGCGGCGTCTACGCCGATCTTGGCGGCCAGTTCGTCGAGGCTGTCCGCCTTCACCATATAGCCCTTCTCGAACCAGCTCGGTGGCGTCAGGAGCGGCGGGAATTTCCCCCAGACGTAATTGTTGCGATGACGGCTGTCGAGGATCGCCCAGGTTGGCTGGCCGGTCCGCTCGGCGACGTCGTGCATGCGCTCGCCCGTCTCCATATAACTGCCCGCTTCGTTACAGAAGCGCTCGCCATGGACGTCGACCAGCATCATGTACGGCTTGGCCAGGTCCTGCGGATGCATCAGGGGCACCTCGGCACCGGGCGGCAACGAGCCCGGAATCCACACGGCCTTGTCCAGATTGTCGGTGTCCGCCCCCAGCGCGATCGCCTTCTCCAGCATCTCGCCGGTGTCGCCCGGATTGGCGTTGGTCCAGCGCGTCGAGGTCGGCGTCCGGTGATAGCGGTCGCGCATCGCCTGGTTGCGCGCGAAGCCGCCGGTGTTGAGCAGCACACCGTCGCGCGCGCCGATCCGCCGGAACTGGCCCGCGATCGTGGCGACGACCCCGATCACCGCGCCGCCGTCCGACAGGATGAAATCCTCCACGCCCGCATTGATGCGGATATCGATATCGTTGCGCAGCGCGGCGTCGAGCATCTGCGCCTGGATCGCGGTCCCGGCGCTTACCAGATGCTTGCCGGTCAAGCGCATCCGCGTCATCCGGAAGGCCAGGGTCAAGGCGGCGAGCCGCCCCTCCCAGGTTCGTTTGGCGAGCGATACGCGGTGCATCTCGCGCCGCTTGAACGGCACGGGGAAGGGGCCACGGCGCAACCGGCTTTCCCATTCGCCCAGCTTGCGTGTGTCGAACAGCGTCATCCCCAGCGAACGTCCGCGCGGCGCACCGCCGGGGCGGTCGTCATAATAGTCCGACCAGCCGTCGAACCGGCGGAAGCGAACGCCCTTAACCTCCAGATATTCGACCATCTCGGGGCCGGTCCGCAGATAGGCGTCGGTCCGCGCCGGCGTGACGCCCTTGCCGCCCTGGGCGCTGTCCCCGACCGTCGCCGCCAGATATTCGAGCCCGCGTTCGTAGCTGTCGGCGATGCCGTCGCGTTTCAGCAGCGGGTTGTTGGGAATCCACAGCACACCGCCCGACATGGCGGTCGATCCGCCGACCTTGTCGGTCTTTTCGAGCACGAGCGGCGTCTTGCCCGCATCCTTCACTGCCAGCGCGGCGGCGAAGGAGCCGCCGCCCGAGCCGATGATGACGAAGTCGACCTCCTCGTCGAACGCCTGGGTCATGCCATGAACTCGTGCAGCGCACGGTGGAAGTTCGACACCGCGAGCTCCTGCTTGGGATTGGTCCGCGAGCCCTTGAACCCGCGGCTCTTCATGCCCTGCTGGATGTCGGCCATGTTCTGGAAATCCTGGGTCAGGATCAGGCCCCAGTCGGCGACGCTGGTGATATCGGGGCGGACCGACAACTCCGTGCGCGGCGCCTTGCCCTCTGGGTAACGCTCCAGCGCATAGACGTCGAAGATGCAGCTATCGGGATCGTCGCCGTTCGGCCGCGCCCGATAGCCGAGCAGGTGGCACGGGCCCTGCAGGAAGACCATGTTCGGGAAGATGTGCCACGACGTGCCGGCCTTGCCCATCGCCTCGGGCGTCAGGTTGGCGGGCCAGCCCGCGCCGGCCGCCTCATGCTCCTCGCGGTTGAAGCGCATGAAGGCGCGCACGACCTCCATCGGCTCCGCATCGGCGGATATCTCTTCGCGCAGCCGCCGGGCGGCGCGCAGCGTATGTTCGGTCATCGTCGTGTCGAGCGTTTCGAGCAGTTCCTCGAAGATGCGCACCACCGCGTCGCGGACGTCGAGATCGGCCGGCGGATCTCCCAACCGGGGCGAAGGCAGGCCCAGCGGGCGGCCGGGGCCATAGCCGAACATGCCGTGCAGCCCGTGCTTGCGGCTGACCGTATAGTCGGAGGTGAAGGCGAGCAGCTGGCGGTGCGTCGTCTGGACGTGATAGCCCTCGGTGAAGGCCTCCAGCGCGACCTTCCAATTGGCGGGAAGGATCGCCTGGCGACGCCATTTATAGCGCATCCGGTCGATCTCGAACATGTCGAGATATTCGGGTGCCGGCGCCAGCCATTCGTCCAGCGGCGGCGTCTCCGCATCGGCGCAGACGAAGACCCAGCCGTTCCAGGTGTCGACGCGCACCGGCTCCAGCGCGATCTCGGCATCGTCGAGCGTGCCGTCCCAGTCCTGGCGGTCGATCACGTCGACCGAGCGGCCGTCGAGGTCCCATTTCCAGCCATGATATTTGCAATGGAACCGCCCCATCCGGCCACAGCCGCTGGTCAGCTTGCGTCCGCGATGCGGACAGACGTTGTAGAAAGCCTTCAGTTCGCCTGCGGCGTTGCGGACGACGGTGATCGACTCGTTCGCGATCTCGTAGGTGATGAAGTCGCCCGGCGCCTCCAGTTCCTCCTCGCGCCCCGCCATCTGCCAAACGCGCGGCCATAGCCGTTCGCGCTCCAGTCGGGCGAAGTCGGGCGAAACATAGTCGGCGGCGGGTACGAAGTCGTCACGGACGGGGGAGGGGGTCTCTAGGGTCTTCAACATGTTGGTCGGTCCTTCGCCTGGGGCGTCCCTGTCGCACCACGCTATGCCCCCCGCCCGGACCGGGCAACCGATCGGGGCCCTACTGCACATATGTGATGGTCCCCGCGCTTGGGTGGTGAGCGGGCCCGCGATGCCGATAAGAGGTCAGCCCAACGCCCGGGAGCAGAGACGATGGACCAGGACCGCGCCGACCGTATCCAGATGATCCGCGACAGCGCCTCGGCGGTGATCCCGGCCGATGGCAATGTCGCCCGCGTTCGCGCGTTGCGCTTCGGCGAGCGGGATTTCGACCCCGCCATCTGGCGCGACATGGCGGCGCTGGGCTGGCCGGCGCTGCTGGTTGCGGAGGATGCTGGCGGCATTGGGTTGGGCATGGGCGAATATGCCGCGCTGGCGGAGGTACTGGGCCGGGGCCTGGTGCCCGAACCGTTCGTCTCGGTGGCCGCGATCGCGCCGGTGCTGGACGACCCGGATCGGTCCGCCGTGCTGGACGGCGAGCGGATCGTCCTACCGGCGCTGGACGGTGAGGTGGTCGAGCGGGAGGGACGGCTGAGCGGTCGCTGCCCCGGCGTGCTGTCGGCCCGCGCCGCCGAAGGCTTCCTGGTCGGGGTCGGCGATACGCTCTGGAGCGTCGACGCCGCCAACGTGTCGGTGGAGAGTGCCGAGACGCAGGACGGACGCAACATCGCGACCATCACCCTGGCCGACGCGCCGGGTCGCCGGACGGCAGGGGATGCGATGACGATCGAGCGGCTGACGCTGGGTCTGGCGGCCGAACTGCTCGGCGTCGCGGGGTGCGCCTTCGACCTCACGCTCGACTATCTGCGCACGCGCCAGCAGTTCGGCCGCGCGATCGGCAGCTTTCAGGCGCTCCAGCACCGCTGCGCCGACCTGCTGGTCCAGATCGAACTGGCCCGCGCGGCGATCGGCGCGGCGGCGCAGGCCTTCGATGCCGGACAGGATCGGAACGCCATCCGCCAGGCGGTGTCGCGGGCCAAGGCGCGGGCCGCCGACACGGCGATGCTGGTCACGCGCCAGGGCATCCAGATGCACGGCGGCATCGGTTTCGCCGACGAGAGCGATATCGGCCTGTATCTTCGACGCGCGATGGTCCTGGTAAATCAGGGGGGCAGCGCGGGCTGGCATCGCAAGCGCTACGGCACGTTGATGGCGGCGTGACCGGGCTCCCGGCCCGTTCGGCAAGCGAAGGCGACGAACCCACGAACGCCCCCGCGACAATCGCATCGGTTCAGCGGCCGCTCCACGGCGCGATGTGGATGCTCGCCGCCGCCGTCACCTTCACGCTCGCGATGGCGCTGGTGAAGTTCCTCGGCAACAGCTTCGCGCCGGCGGTCCAGACCTTCTGTCGGCAGGTCGTCAGCCTGATCGTGCTGCTGCCCTTCGTCCTCGCCGGGCCGCGCCGCATCCTGCGCACGTCGCGGCCCGGCTATATGCTCAGCCGGTCGGCGGCGAGCAGCATCGGGCTGATCCTCACCTACACCTCCTATCAGCAACTGGGGCTGGCGCAGGCGAACGCGCTGTCGTTCACGCGCATCCTGTTCATGGTGCCGCTGGCGATGCTGATCCTGGGCGAGCGGGTCATGGCCGGGCGCGTGGTCGCGACGCTGATCGGCTTCGCGGGGGTGGTGGTCGTCCTGAAGCCGTGGAGCGCCGAAACCATCATCGGCTGGGCGTCGGCGGCGGGGATCGCCGCCGCGCTGCTCGCGTCATGGGCGCTGATCGGCGTCAAGTCGATGACGCGGGATCATGGTCAGATGACGTTGCTCGCCTGGGCGGCGGTGCTGGGGGTGATCTTCACCGCGCCCGCCGCCGCACTCGAATGGACGACGCCGCATGGCAGGGATCTGGCGCTGCTCGGGCTGATGGGCCTGCTGTCGACGGTGACGCAGGCCTGCTACATCCGGGGCATGTCGATGGGCGATGCCACCGCGCTCGCGCCGATCGACTATACCCGCATCGTCTTCGCCTCGGTCTTCGGCTACGCCTTTTTCGGCGACGTGCCCGACGTCGAGACGCTGGCGGGCGCGGCGATCATCGTCGGGGCCGCCGTGTTCATCACCCTGCATTCGCGCCGCCGCGTGGCGCGGGCGGCCTCGATCATCGCCGATACGCCCTGACGCGTTGCAGGGCGCCGGTCACAAGGTCGTGTAATGACCGCCATCGATCGGGATGGTCTGTCCGGTGACGAAGCCGAACTGATCCCCGGCCAGCGCTACGACGGCAGGCGCGATATCGTTGCGCGGATGGCCTAGCCGGCCCAGCGGGAATGTCTTGCGCAGGCCCTCCCACGCATCGGGGAAACGTTCGAAATAGGCGGTGGTGGTCTCGCTCTCGCTGGCTGGCGCGAACAGGTTGACGGTGATGCCGTCCGGCCCCCATTCCTTGGCCAGCGACTTGGCGAAGCCGCGCAATGCGCCCTTCTGCGCCGAATAGACCGGATTGCCGCCGTCGCCCGCCAGCCCATAGGCCGAGGTGATGGCGATGAAGCGCCCCCGTCCGCTCGCCTTGAGCGCCGGATGGGCGGCGCGCGCCAGGCGGAAGCAGCCCGTCAGCGTCACGTCCGCCTGTTCGGACCATTCGGTATCCGTGATCGCTGACAGCTCCAGCGGCCTGCTCGAACGCGGATGCGCCGCGATCTGGACAACGATGTCGAGCCGGCCGAAGCGCTCGACCGCCGTCTTCACGGCCTGCTCGACCGAGGCATCGTCGCTGATGTCGCCCCGGACCAGCATCGCCACGCCGCTGGCCGCGACGATGTCGTCGGCGATCGCGGCGGGCACGTCATGGCTGCGGGCGACCAGCACGACTGATGCGCCCATCTCGGCGAAGGTCGTGGCGAGGCCGCGCCCCAGGCCCGATCCCACGCCGGTCAGCAGTGCGACGCGTCCTTCCAAAAGTCTGTCCGTCATGGTGTCATCCAATCCCCGCCGTCCGCGATCAGTGTCTGGCCCGCCAGTGCCTGCCCAGCGCCGCCCGCCAGTGCGTCGACGAGCGCGGCGATCTGCGCCCCGCCCGGTGGCCGCCGAACGGAAGAGCCGACCGAATAGCGGGTGAGGTTGGGAACGTCGGCAAGGGCCGGCAGCAGCATCTCGGTCGCGACCGAGATCCAGTTCGAAACGATCGACCCGCCCAGCCATTGCCGCGCGGTCGCCTTGACCAGCGTCCGCTGCCCCTCCGCCGCTGCGGCAAGCGCGGCGAGACCGGCGGTGCCTTGGAGGGCGAAGGCGGGGCCGAGGCCAACCACGGCGCCGCGCCCGCCCAGCATGGCCGGCGCTGCCCGCAACGTCGCCAGCGTATGGACCATCGGTCGCATGGCGCTGTTGTCCCAGCCATCGGTCGAGGTCGCGGCGATCGGCACGGGTGCGGTGATGCCGGGCATGTGACAATGGACGACCAGGTCCACCGGATCGTCGCCGCCTTGCGCCACCTCGTCGATTGTCCTTGTGCCTACGGTCCAGCCGAGGCTGCCGAGCGCCTCGGACAGCCACGACAAATCGCAACCGGTGGCTATGATGACGGCGCTGCGCGGAAATGTGTCGGCGGTCATGGACATCCTTTCGACATTTTTCGTGCCGATGCAGCAGCAAAGGCGCAATCGCGATCGATCGGTTCGGGGCATCCATCAGATATGGGATTCGTACATCCGTCCGCGTTGCTCCGCCTCGCCTTCCGACGTCGTAAACCCTAGGCCATGGGCATGCTCGAATCCTTGCAGACGCCATTACAGCTTCGCGGGACGACGGTCGCGAACCGGATCGTCATGTCGCCCATGTCGCGCTATTTTTGCGCAGGCGGCGTGCCGACCGCCGACGTCGCCGACTATTATCGCCGCCGCGCCGAGGGCGGCGTCGGCCTCGTCATCACGGAAGGCGTGGCCGTCGATCATCCCGTCGCCACGGACAATCCGGGCATCCCCCATCTCCATGACGCGGAGGCGCATGCCGGGTGGCGCGCGGTGGTCGATGCCGTGCACGGCGCCTCCTGTCCGATCTGGCCGCAGCTCTGGCATCAGGGCGCGATGTGGAACGTCGAATATGCGGGCACCGGGACACCGGCGGGCGTCGCCCTTCGGCCATCCGGGATATGGGGGCCGCCCGACGGCGTCATTTCGGTGCGCCCGGACAAGCGCGTCCAGTCGCTGCCGGAGACCATGCCGATGACGGAGGAGCAGATCGCCGATGCGATCGATGCCTATGCGCGATCGGCCCGTCGCGCGGTGGCGATCGGCTTCGACGGCATCGCCATTCACGGCGCGCACGGCTATCTGATCGACAGCTTTCTGTGGGACTATACCAATCGCCGTACCGACCGCTGGGGCGGAAGCCGTTCCGGCCGGGCACGGTTCGGCGCGGAGGTGGTCCGGGCGATCCGCGCCGCGGTCGGCGAGACGATCCCGATCGCGCTGCGTATCTCCCAGTTCAAGATGCAGGATTACCGCGCGAAGCTGGCCGAGACGCCCGACGAACTCGCCGACCTGCTCGGCCCGCTGGCGGATGCGGGGGTCGACCTGTTCGATTGCAGTCAGCGGTTCTTCGACACGCCGCTGTTCGACGGATCGCTGTTGAACCTGGCCGGCTGGGTGAAGAAGCTGACCGGCGTCCGTTCGATGACGGTCGGCGGCGTGGGGCTGGGCAAGAGCGGCAAGCCCGCCTTGCATATCGATGGCAGCCAGCCCTCCGACGATAATCTGGGGCGGGTGGTCGAGCGGTTCGAGCGCGGTGAGTTCGACCTGATCGCGGTCGGTCGGTCTCTGCTGAACGATCCGGGCTGGCTGCGCCGCGCCATGGGCGCGCGCGACTTCCTGCCCTTCGACCCTGCCAATCTGGAGCGGCTGACATGAGCGACCCCGACATCGCGGCGCGGCTGGACCGTATCGAGTCGCAGCTCGCGATCCAGCAATTGCCGATCCGCTATGCGCTGGCGATCGACGGGCGCGATATCGATGCGTGGCTGGCGCTGTTCATTCCCGATGTCGACTGCGGCACCCTGGGCAGCGGACGCGAGGCGTTGCGCGCGTTCATAGAACCGGGGGTGCGGACCTTCTATCGCTCGGTCCACCAGATTTGCGGGCACGCGGTCGATTTCGTCGACCCGGATCATGCCACCGGTCGCGTCTATTGCCGCGCGGAGCACGAGGATCGTGGCGGCTGGTACGTAATGGCGATCTGCTATTTCGACGATTACGAGCGGCGCGACGGCGCATGGATGTTCACGCGGCGGCGCGAACGGCACTGGTACGCGGCGGATCTGCTCGAACGGCCGACGGCTCCGTTCACGGGGTGGCCGGGGCATGAGCGCAGCGTCCCCCGGCTCCCGGCTGCCTTTCCGAGCTGGAGCCGGTTCTGGCGCGAGGTGCCGGACGAGCAGATCGGTGCCTTGACCGCGATGCGGGTGGAGAGCGCACAATGACCACGAACATGATGGGCCGGGTCGCGATCGTCACCGGCGCCGCTTCGGGCATCGGCCGGGCCACCGCCATGGCGCTGATCGCCGATGGCGCCCGCGTGATGCTCGCCGATCTCGATATCGCGGGCCTCGACCCGATCCTGGCCGATGCACGCGCACGCGGCGGCGACGCGGAGGCGATCCGGATCGATGCCACGCTCGAAGCCGATCAGGCCGCGCTGGTCGCGGCGACGCTGGACCGGTTCGGCCGGCTGGACTGCGCCGTCAACAATGTCGGAGGGGGCGATACCGGCGTCGGTATATGCGACGAGACGCTGGAAGGCTGGGACCGCACCGTCCGTTTGTCGCTCACGGCGACATGGCTGGGCATGAAGTATCAGATCCCGGCGATGGTCGCGAAGGGGGGCGGATCGATCGTCAACACCGCGTCGATGGCCGGGGTCCGCTATTCCCCGGCGGCGGCCCCGTCCTATTCCGCGGCAAAGGCCGGCGTCCTGCATCTGACCCGCTACGCCGCCCATGCCCACGCGGAGGAAGGCATCCGCGTCAACAGCTTATCGCCCGGCTTGACCGCGACCACGATCGTGGAGCGGATGTTCACGCTCGACCAGCAGGCGGCGATCGCCGCTGGCGGCCAGCTCATCGCCCGTGCAGTGCAGCCGCGCGAAATTGCCGATGCGATCGTCTTCCTCTGTTCCGATCGATCGGCGATGATCACGGGCACCAATCTGGAGGTATGCGGCGGCGCGCGATGACGTCGCCAGATCGGGGCTTATCGGGCGAAGCGCATCATCGTAGACGTCTTTTCCGCCACCTCCACGACGATCTGCGATACCTCGTCGATTCGTTTGTCGAGACGACCGATCGGTCCTGCCACCAACAGTGCCAGGCTTCCGCGGCGCTGGTCGCCCGTATCGCACAGCGCCGCCGCGATGCCGACCGCGCCGACGATACCTTCCTGAATACTGATCGCGAATCCGTCGTCGCGAATGGTCTGGAGCTTGGCGCGCAGCCGGTCGGGATTGGTGATGGTATAGGGCGTCAGGTGGCGGAAGGGGGTATGCGTCAGATAATGTTCCCGCACCGCCTCATCCTCATGGGCCAGGATGGCCTGTCCGGCCGCCGTCGAATAGAGCGGCCGGCTGGAGCCCAGCGATACGGTGTACCGCACCGTTTGGCGGCTATCGATCCCCTCCACATAGGTGACGGTCATGGTGGCGGGGTCCAGCCGCGTCAGCACCGCCGTCTCGCCAGTGCGTTCGAGCAGTTCCTCCAGCGCTTCATGCAAGACGGGCGACATGCTCGGGCGCGCCGCCAAGATCATATGCGCCATCCGGTAGGACGCGCCGCCCAGGCGGTAGCGCTGGTTGAGCACGGTCAGGTGCTGGGACGCGACCAGGCCCTTCAGCATGTTGAGCAGGCTGCTTTTGGGAGTATCGACCAGCAGGGCCAGTTCCGACAGCGACAGCCCGTCGCGGCGGTCGGCCACGGCTTCCAGCACGCTCAGCACCCGTCCGACGCTGCGGGGCGGATCCTGCACCGGCCGACGGGTGTCCTGCACTTGAGGCTCGGCCAGAGTCACTCGGTTTCTCCGATAGGTTAAATCCTGATCCTACGGTCTGTCCCGGGTTGTGCAAGCGACGCGCCCGCACCATCGCGAACATGGAACGGATTTCAGCATATATGCGATGACGGTAGACGCTTCTTGCGGGCCGCCGCTTTGCTGGGCAGTCCTGACGGGAGAACCCGAGTACGGCAGTGAGGCCAGCATGTCCGATTTGATCGAAGCGCGCGAGGGCGGAGTCGTCACGCTGACGATGAACCGCCCCGATGCGATGAACGCGCTGACCGATGGCCTTATCGACGACCTGATCCAGGCGTTTCAGTCGCTGGGACGCGATCCCGATGTGGGCGCGATCGTCCTAACCGGGGCGGGCCGTGCCTTTTGCGCGGGCGGCGACGTCAAGGACCTGGCGGGCCGGGCGGAGCGGACGCTGGAGAAGCGCATCGAGGATTTGCGCCATAAACAGGGTGTCGCGCTGGCAATGCACCGATGCCCCAAGCTGATCGTCGCCGCCGTCAACGGCGCCGCGATGGGGGCGGGGTTGAGCCTCGCGCTGATGTCGGATTTTCGGATCGTCGCACAGTCTGCAAAATTCGGGACGGCCTTTGCCGCGGTCGGCTTTTCAGGCGATTTCGGCGTCAGTTGGTCGCTGTCCCGACTGGTAGGCCCGGCAAGGGCGCGCGAACTGCTGATCCTCAATCCGCGATTGAGCGCCGAGGATGCCGACCGGCTGGGGCTGGTGACGCGGCTGGTGGAGGATAGGGCGCTGATGGCGGAGGCGACGGCCTTCGCGGCATCGCTCGCCGCCGGGCCGCTGGTCGCCTGGACGATGATGAAGCGCAACCTGAACTTCGCCGAACATGGCGGCCTGGCCGAGACACTGGATTGGGAGGCGGCGAACCAGAGCCGTTGCGCGATGACCGACGATCATCTGGAAGCACGCACCGCCTGGATGGAAAAACGCCCGCCGTTGTTCGGCGGGCGTTGAGTTTCCCGGTCTCGGCGGGGAAATCGCGCTTCCTATCCCTGGGCGGCGCGGAGTTCAGGCTGGGTATGGGGCTCGATATGGCAACGAGTCGCCTGATGTCGCAGGGCGAGCGTGCCGGGGGGCGGATAGGCGCCGCTGAGCCGCGCGATACACTCGCGGGCGACGTTGAGCGTATCGGTCAGATGCTCGGCGAGCAAACCGGATCGATCGACGATCGCGAACGACACGGTTTCCATCGCATCGCTCGGCGGGGGCGTCATCGCCAGCATCGCGATCTCGCCTCCGTTCGTGAAGACATGGCGGTCGCGACGAATATCGCCGATCCGCGTCATCAGGTCGGTCGGTGATACGACATCGGCCAGATCGATGACATCGGCATTGAGCCGGTGGACGAGCGCCCGGACCTGACGATCGTCGAGCGCCGCCATCAGGCTGAGGCCGACGGCCGAGTGGAGAAGCGAGGTGGCGCTGGCGAACACATCATCGACGGAGAGGTCGACGGTGGTCGATGCGTGCATCCATTGCAGCTTGTTGACGTTGCGGCGCGCGATGCCGACCGCGAAGCCGGTGCGGTCCGCGATCTCGCGCGCGACCCCCAGCATCGGCCCTTCCTGGAAGAACGGCTCGCCCAACCAGCAGCCGAGCAGCGGCAGGCGGTGCGTCGGCAAGAACGCGCGCTCATAAGCGTCGTAGCTGAGATAGCCGACCGCCACCAGGCTGCGCATCAGCGCCGATGTGCTCGACTGCGGATAATCCAGGTCGTGCGCGACGTCGCCGACGGTCGCCCGTCCGCGTCGACGATCGAAATATTCGAGAATTTCCAGGACCCGCACAGCCGATTTCACGACTTCCGGCATCCGATACTTTCGGGCCGCGGGCTTTGGGGTGGCAACGTCCATGTCGTTCCTCCGTCTCCTACCGCCTGTCCGGGCACCGATTGTGTGACCACAATTCTGTTTACAGACCAGCGTTCATGTATATGAACATCGCGCAGGCATGGTGTCAATGCCGGATTTCAATAGGTTTACCAGGAGGGGACAGCATGCGTGGTTTGAGAGACAAAGCAATCATCCTGACCGGTGGAGCGAGCGGAATCGGCCGAGAGGCGGCGATTCGCCTGGGGGTGGAAGGGGCGATGGTCGGCATCTTCGATCTGGACGAGGCCGGGGCCCGGGCCACAGTCGAGCAGATCGGCAGCGATCGGTCGGCGGCCTACCATGTCGACATCAGCGATCGCGAGCAGGTGACCACCGCGCTCGCCGCGTTCGAGTCGCGCTTCGGCCCGACCCGGGGACTGGCCAATGTCGCGGGCTGGGATTCCGCCCGGCTGTTCATGGACAGCGATCCGGCGGTGTGGGACAAGGTCATCCGCATCAACCTCTACGGCTCGCTGGTCATGCACCATGTTGTGGTGCGCGGGATGGCGGAGCGCGGCTTCGGGCGTGTCGTCAACGTGTCGTCGGACGCCGGACGGGTCGGGTCGTCGGGCGAGTCGGTCTATGCGGCCTGCAAGGGCGGGATCATCGCCTTCACCAAGACCCTGGCGCGCGAGCTGGCGCGGAACGGCGTGATCCTCAACGTCCTGTGCCCAGGGCCCACCGAGACCCCGCTGTTCACCGATTTCACCAAGGATATGCCCGGCGGCGATCGCCTGGCGGAAGGACTGGCCAAGGCCATTCCCCTGCGGCGTCTTGGTCAGCCGGACGATTATGCGGGAATGATCGCATTCCTGTTATCGGATGACGCCGCCTTTATGACCGGCCAGACGATCAGTATTTCCGGTGGTCTCACCATGTCCTGACGGGCGGAAAATCATGATACAGACGAATGCCACGTTCGCGTTGGGCGAACAGCAGGTCGCGGTGCGCGATCTGGTCCGCCGCGTCGCTTTGGAAAAGGTCGCGCCGCGCGCCGCCGCGATCGATGCGTCGGCGGAATACCCGCAGGACATGTTCGACCTTTTGAACGAACTCGGCCTGTTCCTGCTTCCCTTTCCCGAAAGCTATGGCGGGGCGAACGATCTCTTGTCGGGATGCGTCGCCGTCGAGGAACTGGGGCGGGTCTGCTACAACACCGCCTATATCCTGTTCATGCAATGGCTGCCGATCGGTGCTATCATTGGCGGCGGCACGCGGGAACAGCAGGACCGCTATCTGCCCGACCTAGCGGCGGGGCGCACGCGCGGCGCCTTTTCGCTGACGGAGGCGCAATCGGGTTCGGACGTGTCGGGTATGAAGACACGGGCAGTTCGCGACGGCGCCGGCTACCGCATCTCCGGCGCGAAGATCTGGTGCACCAACGCCGCCAAATCCGATTTCGTGCTGGTGGCCGCCCGGGTCGACGGGCCGGACAAGTCGGGCATCAACTTTTTCATCGTGCCCACCGATACGCCGGGTTTCGAGATCGGGCGCAAGGAGGACAAGAGCGGCGCGCGCGGCGTGCCGTCCAACGCATTGTTCCTCGACAATGTGGTCGTCGGGGAGGAGCAGCGCATCGGACCCGAGGGGGATGGCTTTCGCAGCGTGATGGAAGCGCTGAACGGCTCGCGCCCGATCGTCGCCGCGCGAGGCGTGGGGCTGGCGCAGGGCGCAATCGACCATGCGACTGACTTCATCAGCAACCGAAGGGCCTTCGGGCGGACGGTGTCGGATTTCCAGGGCATTCGCTGGATGGTCGCGGACATGGAGATCCAGACCGAGGCGGCGCGCCAGTTGACCTATCGCGCCGCGACGATGGTCGATGCCGGCATTACCGGCCAGGCGATGGCCAAGGCCGCCGCGATCGCCAAGACCTTCTCCAGCGATACCGCGATGAAGGTCGCAAGCGACGCGGTGCAGCTGTTCGGGGCGGCGGGCATTTCCGCCGAATATCCGATCGGCCGCTATTTCCGCGATGCCAAGGTCTTGCAGATCATCGAGGGGACGAACCAGATCCAGCGCAACCTGATCGCGCGCACGATGCTGGGTCGCGAGCAGGAGGCGCGGGCATGAACGACGTGACGAACGATTATCCGGTCATCGGTCTGGGCTGTTTCCTGGAGGACCTTCCCGTCGGGCGGAAGTTCCGCACCATCGGGCGCACCCTGTTCGAGGCCGATCTGGTCGCCTTCACGACCTGCACCGGCATGACCGAGGTGCTGTTCACGAACCTGGAGTTCCTGAAGGCGGAAAGCGACATCAAGCGACAGGTGATACCCGGCGCGATGGTGTTCACTTTCATCGAGGGATTGCTGGTGCAGTCGACGATGCAGCATACGGGCTTCGCCTTTCTGGGCATGGACTTCAAGATCGAGGGTCCGACCTTTGTCGGGGACACGATCCATGTCGAATGCGAGGTGATCGAAAGCCGCCGCAGCCAGAGCCGGCCCAATCGCGGCCTGGTGCGCACGCTCAACCGCGTCTTCAAGCAGGACGGCAGCCATGTGCTGACCTACACGCCGCTGCGCATGGTGAAGGCTCGGACGGAGGGCTGACATCCCCCGCCGAGCCGAGCGGCAGAACAAGAAAGGGGGCGGATCCATCGGCCGGATCCGCCCCCCCTTTCTTTTCGCGGTGCGCTTTACGCGGCGATGGTCACCAGAGCAGCGGCAGATGCTCGAAGCTGCCGTTCACGCCGGTCTTCAGACGCGGCGGGTCCGACGGATCGAGCGTGAAGTCCGGGATGCGGGTCAGCCATTCCTCCAGCAGGATCTTCAACTCCAGACGCGCGAGCATCGAGCCGGGGCAGACATGCGGCCCCGCGCCGAAGGTCGTCTTGGTGCCGGACTTGCGGGTGAAGTCGATGGCCAGCGGATCGGCATAGTCGCGCGGATCGACGGCCCCGAAGGGGGTTGACAGCAGGACGCGGTCGCCGGCGCGCATGGTCACGCCGTGAAACTCCATGTCCTCGACGACGCCGCGCGCCGGGTTGGTCAGCGCGAAGCGGCGCAGGAATTCCTCCACCGCCGTCGGGATCAGCGCGGGCTGTTCGACGAGTTGGCACCGGTGCTCGGGAGACTGGGCCAGGAACTGCATGATATGGCCCATCATCGACGCCACCGTGTCCAGCCCCCCGATCAGCAGCAGCGTCGATACCCCGACCGCCTCCTGGACCGTGATCGGGCGGCCATCGATCTCGGCGGTCGCGATCTTGCTGATCAGGTCGTCGCCGGGATTGGCGGCGCGCTGCATGACATGCCGACCGGTATATTCGAACAGCAGCTTGATCGTCTCTTCCTTGGGCGCGTCGGCGACGACCTGCGCATTGGCGAGGGGGAGCAGGGTGGTGCGGTCCTCTTCCGGCAGGTCCACCATGCGCATGAAGATCTTGATCGGCAGATGCTGGGCGAAATCCTTGATGAACTCGCAATGACCCTGCGACTTCAGCCCGTCGATCAGTTCGATGGCGAGCGCGCGCGCCTCCTCGCCGCGCGCCTTGATCGCCGAGACGATGAAGGCGGACGCGAACAGCTTGCGGAACACCTGCTGCGTCGGCGGGTCCAGTTCGATCGGGGCGAGCTTCGGGGCGTTGGGCGGACGCGTGGGATTCAGGCTCGCGCCCTTGCTGGAGGTGAAGCGCCCGTAATCCGCGAACGCCTCGGCCAGATGGTCGCGGCGCGTCAGGATCCAATGGCCTCCGTTATACGGCGACCAGAAGATGTCGGGCGCCTTCTGCTGAAGCGCGAGGAAGGGCTCGTGATAGTGTTCGCCGCCCTTGATCGGGCGATAGGCGTCGAAATCGACGACCAGTTCGGGGGGAACATGGGCGGGAACGGGATGTTTCTCGGCGGCGGTGGCCATGGGCTCTGCTCCTGTCTGGGGAATGTCAAACGGCGCTGGTTTCGGGCCAGGCGGGGCTGCGCTTTTCTTTGTGGGACCGCACGCCTTCCTGCGGCTCCGCACCGGCGAAACCCAGGAATTCGAGCGCGAGGCTGGCGTCGAAGGTCGGTCCCATCTGGCGCAGCCAGTTGTTGAGCGAATGTTTGGTCCAGCGGATGGCCGACTGCGCGCCGGTCGCCAGGCGGGTCGCGAGTTCCACCGCCTTGTCGTCCAGTTCGGCATCCTCGACGGCAAGAGAGATCAGGCCGATCTCGGCGGCCTGCTCGCCGTGCAACGTATCGCACAGCAGCAGCCAGTATTTGGCCCGCGCCATGCCGCAGAGCAGCGGCCAGATGATCGCGGCATGGTCGCCCGCCGCGACGCCCAGCCGGGTGTGGCCGTCGATGATGCGACACTCCTTCGTCGCGATCGAGATGTCGGCGAGGATGCCGGTGACCAGCCCCGCGCCCACCGCCACGCCGCGCATCGCGCTGATCACCGGCTTGTTGCAGTTGATCAGGTTGTAGACGATCGCCCGCGCCTCCTTCCATCCGCGCGCGCGCGCCTCGGCGTCGTTCATCAGGTCCTCGACCATCGCGAAATCGCCCCCGGCCGAAAAGAATCGGTCGTTGCCGGTGATGATCGCCGCATTGATCTCCGGATCTGCGTCGACGTCGTTCCAGATCTCCGCCAGTTCCCAGTGCATGCGATGGTCGGCGGTGTTCATCTTGCCATTGTCCAGGCGGATGCGCAGGACCTTGTGATGCGGCCGGTCGAAGGTCAGGCGTTCATATTTGGCATAGCGGTCGTTCATCATCGGCTCCGGAAACACGGGATCGTCGGGCAGAATAGCATGGGTGCGCGGTGCTGCGCGGGGCGGGGGCGGCAAATCATATGCTTGATGGCTCTCCGCACTCAGGGGATCAGGACGATCCTGCCCCCGCCGGTCCCGGCATCGACCCGGGCCTGCGCCTCGGCGGTTTCCGCCAGCGGCAGGCGGGCGGCGATCTCCACCACCACGTCACCCTCTGCGGCGGCGCGCGCCAGTTCGGCCAGCCGCGCGGCATCGGCATGGACCCCGAAGAAGACCGGAGCGACCGGCAGGCCGTCGCTGGGGATAGGGGTGGTCGAGACGGTGCGGATGCGACCGTCGGCGCGGACCCGGCGGCACAGGTCGGCGACCACCGCGCCGCCGACAGTATCCGCGACATGATCGAACGGCGCGCCGGTCCACGCGCCTTCTGCCGACACGCCCTCACCCAGCGCGATCGCCCGCGTCGCGCCCAGCGCCTCGGCCATCGCCACATGCTTCGCGCGGACCGCCGCGACGACCCGCGCGCCACGACCGAGCGCGGCATGAAGGGCGAAGCGGCCGACCGCACCCGTCGCGCCGGTCAGCAGGATCGTCTGGCCCGGCTGGACGTCGAGCTGCTCCTCGATCATCTGCACGCCGGTCAGGCCGGGCGTCGGCAATGTGGCCGCGTCCTCGAACGAGAGCCGATCGGGGATCACCGCGACCGATCCACGATCGACCACCGCATATTCGGCATAGCCGCCCTGCGCGACCACATCGAGCAGCGCGACGATCCGGGTGCCGGGGGCCAAATCGCCCGCGTCCGCCGCCACCACCTCGCCCGCGACGTCATATCCACCGATGTGCGGAAAGCGCAGCGGTCGGGAACGTTCGAACATGCCGGATCGCCACTTGCCGTCCGCCGGATTGACGCCGGTCGCCCGGACCCGGATCAGCACTTGGCCCGCCCTCCGAACCGGCACCGGCACCCGCGCTTCGCGCAGGACGGACGGATCGCCATAGCGATCGAACACGATGGCGCGCATGGTATCGGTCATGGCCGGCTCCTTCGGCGGGGGATCATGACAGTGCCTCCATCGTGCCCAGGTCGATCATCGCCGCGCCGACGCGCGCGGTGTTGGCGCTGTTGACCGCCTCGGTCTGGAACCGCACCTCATTGATGACGAAGATGAAATAGGCATAGGCCAGCGCCCGGACATAGGCGCGCCACGCCGTGTCGAAATCGGGGGGCGCGACCCCCGCCGACCGCAAGGCGAGCAGATACCCCTCCAGCAGCGCCCCCTCCCAGCGCCGCCGGTCCGCCAGGTCGATCGAGGTCGCGATATGATAGGCGACCTCCAGCGCCCAGTTGGCGCGCGTTACCTGCATATCGAGATAGCCGGGCGTGCCGTCCGCCTCGACATAGAGGTTGCCCAGATGGGTGTCGCCGTGAAGGATGCAGCGGTCACCCTGCGCGTCGATCTCGCCCAGCCGGTGCAGCGCGTGCGCCATCCATGCGCGGTCGTGCAGCCGCGACGAAACCGCCGCGGCGCGTGGCAGCGTCATGTAATGGCCCCAGACATCGGGCGCGAGATACCGCGCGGCATAGGCGGCGCTGTCGGTCGTGAAGCGGCTGCGGACCCAGTCCCATCGTCCGCCGGGCGCGAAGTCCGGGGCGTTCCAGCTTTGCGTGTGGAACCGCGCCAGGTCGCCAAGCCGCCGCGCGCACATGGCGAAGCTCTGCGGCTGGAGCGGGGTGCAGAAGGTGACGCCGCGCGCGGACAGGTCCTCCATCACGACGATGGCCTGATGGCTCGCGGGGTCGCTGGCGGCGAACAGCGCCATCGGGGTGCGCAGCGCGGCGATCGGCTGGATATCGCGGTAGAAGCGGATCTCGTTCAGGAACATCGCCGCCAGTGTCGGGCTGTGATCCTCGAACCCGCCCTTGACGATCACGCGGCGGGGCAGCGTCCGGTCGTGGACGGGATCGGCATAGTCGATCGCGACCCGGATTTTGGTCGAGGTGCCCGGCATCACCTCCAGCTCCCGCGCGTCGCGGACGACGAGTCCCGGCACCGTCGTCCCGATCGCGCGCGTCAGCCATGCGGCGGTGATGCCCTCGACGGTCAGCGGCAGCGGCAGCGCCGGAGCGGAATCGCCGGACAGGGTGATGGCCGGACGGTCGGGAAACGAAGAGGTTGGCGTCTGGGACATGCACCCTGACCTTTGTGGGACAGGCCCCCGGCCTCGCATGATCGCCGGTCGCGGCCAAGGCGTGCGCGCGTCTTGCCACATGCGTGATGAATGGCCGGATCGCGTGTACCGGGATGGGGCGGCGGCATCACCTGGGGCATCACGGACCGACCGATCAGCGAAGGATGAGCCATGCCGCAACCGTCAACATCGATCTTCGTCCTCGATGGAGAGGGGCTCCAGCCGATCGGGCCGCAGCCGGTGCCGACACATTGCGATGGGCTCGATGTCGCCTGGTTGCGTCAGGTCTTCGAGGGCGTCGGCATGCCGGGATTGACCGGCGCGACATGCCTAGACCCGATCGTCGGCACCGCGACCAAGATGCGGATGGGGCTCGACTGGGGCGGGCGCGACGGGCCGGCGCGGATCATGGTGAAGGGCGGCTTTTCCGAACATCGCCTGCGGATGAGCTACATCTACGCGCATGAGGCGCGCTTCTTCCGCGAGATTGCGGGGCAGCTCGACATCATCGTGCCCCGCTGCCTGGCGACGGCGGAAGATCCGGCGGCGCGGCAATATCTGGTGATGCTGGAGGATCTGGACCTTTCGGCGACCCGCTATTGCCGGGTCACGCATCCGCTGTCCCGATCGGAGGCGGAGGCGTTCCTCGACGTGATGGCGCGGCTCCATGCACGCTTCTGGAACGACGCCGCGTTCGAAACGGGCGGCGCGTTCGAAACCGTCAACCGGTGGCAGGCCCTGCCGACCGGCGCGCGCGGTGCGTATCTCCAGGGTCAGTTACGGCCCGAGACCTATCGTGATTATGCCGCGATGCCGCGCGGTCTGGCCTTGCCGCAACGGTTCCACGATCCGGCCTTGATGCGTGCGGCGATGGAACGCGCCACCCTCTTCGGTCAGGAGCGGCCCTGGTGCCTGGTCCATGGCGACTTCCATCTCGGCAATCTGTACTTCACCGCTGAGGGTCGACCCGGCGTGCTCGATTGGCAGACATGGTCGCGTGGCCATTGGGCGCACGACCTCACCTATTTCCTGATCTCGGCGCTCGACATGCTCGACCGTCGCCGCTGGGTCGAGGATCTGATCGGCCATTATCTGGAACGGCTCGCCCTGCACGGCGTCGTCGATCCGCCCTCGCACCGGGCCGCAATGGAGGCGTTTCGCGTGCATATCCCCTATGGCCTGTGCGTCTGGCTGGTGAACCCGGCCGCCTTCCAGGCGGAGGCGAATAATTGCGCGGTGGCGCCGCGCTTCGCGCTGGCGGCGATCGATCATGGCGCGTTCGATGACCTGTGATCCGCCGATCTGTCCCGACTATCCGAACCTGCGGGCCGTTGCCGGTCTGGTGATGGCGGACGGGCGGGTGCTGCGCGCCGGTCACTTCTATCGCTCGGAGGCACTCTGCACACCTTCCAAAATCGCGAGTGCGGCGATCGCCGCGCTGGGCATCCGCCATGTCTTCGACCTGCGCGGGCAAGGCGAGCGGGAGGCCGCGCCCAATGGCTGGTGGCGTGCGCAGGGCGTGCGGATCGACGAATGGGACCTGATCGCGGATGCCCGCAATGCCGGCGCCCATTGGCAGGCGCTGGTCGAGGACCCGCAAGGAGAAGGCGGGCGGCGCATGATGATGGCGACCTATCGCGCGCTTCCCTTCGCCATGCTGCCGCATCTGGGACGGCTGTTCGACGCGCTGGGCGAAGGTGACGGGGCGGTGCTAGTCCACTGTGCCGCCGGTAAGGACCGCACCGGCATCGCCGTCGCGCTGGTGCTGGCCGCGATCGGCGTGTCGCGCGCGGCGATCCTCGCCGATTATCTGGAAAGCGGTGATCGGGAGAACCCTGCCGTCGTCGCCTGGACACGCGCCTTGCTGGAGCGGCGACTGGGTGCGCCGATCGACGCGCAGTGCCTGGCGGACGTGACGGGCGTCGACGCCGCCTATCTCGAAACGGCGTTCGCGGCGATCGATACCGAGTTCGGCTCGCTCGACGACTATTTCGCGCGAGCCGGTTGGGGGAGTGACGCCCGCGCCGCGCTTGCCGAACGCCTCGCCGGTTAGCGCGTCGGCACCGGCAGCGGCTCGCTCCATTCGGCCGCCGCATCGATCGCCCGCAGCATCGGCCGCCGCGCGGTGAGCAGCAGGATGGACGACACGGGACCGAAGATGCACAGCACCACCGCGATGCTCCAGCCGACCATGGCATCGTTATGGAAGTATTTGTCGGTGAACAACGCCACCATCGTCGGGCCCAGGCCGGCGCCGAGCAGATTGGTGACCAGCAGATAGACCGACGACACCTGACCGCGAAACTGGTTCGGGGTGGTCAGGGGCACGGCGGCGGCGATCGCCGCGATGCCGCTGAACAGGAAGATCACGAAGATCGCCGCCAGCGCCACCATCGGCGTCGCGGCGGAGGCCATGACCGGGCCTGCCACGGCATAGATCAGTCCGACCACGCTGAAGAGCTTCATATGCGCGTCGCGGTGGCCATGCGCGAACAGCCGGTCGGCGATCTGGCCGAGGATCAGCAGACCGACCGGAACCGCGACCAGCGCACAGCCGGCGACCCAGGAGCTCGCCACCGGCATCGTCACGGCGAAGCGGCGGACCAGGAAGGTCGGCACCCAGGCGGCGAAGCCATAGGCGCACATCACCATCACGCCATTGCCCACGAAGAAGCGGAGGAAGAAGGCCTTGCGGGCGCAGATAAAGGCCAGGGTGTCGCGGATGCCGGGTTTGGCCACCTCGATCACGCCGCGCCGCTCGGGTTCCGGAAAGCTGAACACCAGCGGCGCGAGCAGCAGGGCCGGGATGGCGACGAGGATGAAGGTCAGCTGCCAAGGCTCGAACGTGCCGAATGGGGTCGACATCCCTCCGGCCGGCAAGCGCGACAGGATATAGCTGCCGGTCGCCAGCGCGATGCCCGTGCCGAGCGCACCGCCGATACCGAAGATGCCGAGCGCCAGGCTCAGGCGTCGCTTGGGCATCGTGTCGGCGAGCAGCGAATAGGCGGCCGGTGACAGAACGGCTTCGCCCGCGCCGACCACGAAGCGCGATATTGCCAGGTGCCAATATTGCGTAGCCAGCCCGCATCCGGCCGTCGCCAGCGACCAGACGACCACGCCCGCGAAGATGATCGGGCGGCGCGCATAGCGGTCTATCGCATAGCCGATCGGCAATCCCGCCAGGCAGAAGAACACGGCGAAGGCCAGTCCATAGACCAGGCTGACCTGAAGATCGCTGATCTGCAGCGTCGTTTTGATCTGATTGATCAGCAGCGCGATGATCTGGCGATCCAGCATCGAGACGATGTACAGGATGACCAGGGTCGCCAGCGTCCACCAGGCGCGGATCGGGGTGGTTTCTTCGCTCGGCACGGCTGGCTCTCCATCAAAGCGTTGCGATCATCTTTCCCTGATTGCGAATGGCTTACGAGGGGGAGAGGTCGGTTAGGCCGTGTCGATCACATATGTGGGCGAAGTGGCGCGGCCTCCGGGCCGGTGGCCGCGTCGGATCACAATCCTGATCGCTTCGCGCCGCCGTTGCGGCCCCGCCCCGCGCTCCGGCACAAGGGGCGCTGCGCCGACGGGCGGATGCCAAGAGAGGATAGTGAGATGACCGATTATCGCGCCGAGGGTCTGGCGACGTTCTCCCGGATGATGGGCGAGGACGTCGCGCGGCGCATGGCCGCCAATGCGGATGCGGGTGGCTTTTTGTCGGGCACGTCGGCGCTGGCGCTCGATTTCGCCTTTGGCGGGGTATGGTCGCGGCCGGGGCTGGAGATGAAGCAGCGCAGCCTGATCGTGATCGCCATCCTGATCGCGACGCGCAACTACGCCGAACTGAAGAATCATGTGCGGATCGGCATCCGCAACGGGCTGACCGCGGGTGAGCTCGAGGAGGCGCTGATCCAGTGCGCGCCCTATCTGGGCTTTCCCGCCGTCGCCTCGGCCCAGGCGCCGGTCATCGAGGTGCTGCGCGAGATGGGGCTCGACCCGGCGGTGTCCACGCCGCAAGAGCGAGGCATGTTGTGAGCGGCGCGGGAACAGCCGCCGCGATCGATTATCGCGACCGGGTCGTCGTCGTCACCGGCGGCGGCGGCGCATTGGGTGCGGCCTTTTCGAAGGAACTGGCGCGGCGCGGTGCGGCCGTCGTCGTCAACGACCTGGGCGGTGACACGACCGGGCAGGGCTGTGGCGTCGACTATGCCGATGCGGTCGTGCGCGAGATCGAGGCGGCAGGCGGCCGGGCCATCGCCAATTACGACACCGTCGCGACCGAGGCGGGGGGCGAGGCGATCATCGACGCCGCACTATCCCGCTTCGGTCGGGTCGATGCGGTCATCAGCAATGCAGGCAACCAGCGCAATGCGCGGTTCGGGGAATTCACCGCCGACGATATCGAGGCGGTGCTGGCGGTGCATCTGAAGGGCGCGTTCTTCGTCTGCCAGCCCGCTTATCGGGCGATGGTGCGACAGGGCTATGGCCGATTGCTGCTGATCGGGTCGCAATCGGGCGTGTTCGGCAATCCGATCCGCGCCAATTACGGGGCGGCGAAGACGGCGATGATCGGGCTGATGAACGTCATCGCGCAGGAGGCGCCGCCGGGCGTAGCGGTCAACTGCCTCTTCCCCAATGCCCGTGGCGGGCGGTTGGGCGGCACCCCGCTCGCCGAACGGCCCGATGGCGATTTCCTGAAGGCCGCGGGCGCGCGCAGCCGCCATTATGCCGATGCGATGACGCCGGAATCGGTCGCGGCCATGGCGGTCTATCTCGCCAGCGACGCCTGCACGACCTCGCAGAACATGTATTCGGTTCTGGGCGGCAAGTTCGCCCGCATCTTCGTCGGGCTGACGCAGGGCTGGCATCAGCCCGGCAGCGACGCGCCGACCAGCGAGGACATCCTCGCCCACCTCGCCGAGATCGACGACCTTGGACGGTTCGACGTTCCCAGGAGCGGGCTGGAGGAAATGGATACGGTCGTCGCCGCGCGGGCGGCGCGCGACGCGCAAGCAGGAGAGGCATGATGAACGATCATATCGGATTCGACGGGCGAGTGGCCATCGTCACGGGGGCGGGCAACGGGCTCGGACGCGACTACGCGCTGGAACTCGCCCGGCGCGGCGCCAAGGTGTTGGTGAATGATCTCGGCGTCACGGGGGCGGGCATCGGTGCATCCTCCGCGGCGGCGGACGACGTGGTGCGTGAGATCCGCGATGCGGGCGGCGAGGCGGTGGCGAGCTATGACAGCGTCGCGACGCGCGAGGGCGGCGCTGCGATCGTCCAGACCGCGATCGATGCGTTCGGCAAGGTCGATATCTGCATCGCCAATGCGGGCTTCCTGCGCAACGGGCGGTTCGAGGATTTGAGCGACGAGCAGATCGACGCGGTGCTCGGCGTGCATCTGAAGGGCGCATTCCATGTCGCGCAGCCGGCCTATAAGGCGATGCGCCGCAACGGATATGGCCGCTTCCTGTTCACGGGTTCGGCTTCGGCGATGTTTGGCCATGCCTGGCAGGCCAATTATGCGGCGGGCAAGGGCGGCCTGATGGGGCTCAGCCATGTCGTCGCGATCGAAGGTTCCGCCTATGGCATCACCTCCAACCTGCTGCTGCCTACCGCCGCCTCGCGTCTCGCCGCCGAGATGACGGACGGATTCAAGGAAATTCCTGCCTTTGCCGACTCGATCGCGCGATCCGATCGCGCCGCTGCCCGCGGGCGCACGTCGCCCGAATATAATACCCCGCTTGCCCTCTATCTGGTGAGCGAGGCGTGCCGGGAGACGCATGGCATCTTCTCGCAGAACAGCGGCCGTTACGCCAAGGTGCGGATCGTGGCTGCCGACGGCTGGGTAGCGCCAGTCGCTGACGCGCCGCCAACGATCGAGGAGCTTGCGCGGCAGTGGGATGCGGTGTGCGATCCGACGATCGAGCACGAGCCGCTGACCGTCTATGACGAGTTCACCGCCGCCTCGACAGCGGCGCGGCGACAGGGTGTGATCTGACACCGATCCCACCGCAGATATTTTATCTAACGATCGTTTGATAAATGTGCTATGAAGGCTGACGAACGATGCCGTCGAACCTGTCGGCGGCATCGCACGAGGAGCGGATGCGCATGGGTTTCGAGACGATCCTGTATGAGGTGAAGGACCAGATCGCGACGATCACGCTGAACCGGCCCGAGGTGATGAACGCCATGGGCGGGGGCATGCGGCAGGAACTGATCGACGTGTTCGATCTGACCGATGCCGATGACGATGTGCGTGCGGTCGTCGTCACCGGGGCGGGCAAGGCATTTTGCGGCGGCGCCGATTTTTCCAAGGGCGCCGCCGTCTTCGACAAGAACCGCGATCCCGCCAACAGCCCGATCCGGGCGGACGGCAGCATCGACTATGCCAATCCGCTGTCCCGCGACGGCGGCGGAATCCTAGCGCTGCGCATCTTTCGCAGCCTGAAGCCCGTGATCGCCGCGATCAACGGCGCGGGTGCAGGGGTCGGTGCGTCGATGACGCTGCCGATGGACATCCGTATCGGCAGCGACAAGGCGCGGCTGGGCTTCGTCTATGCCCGGCGCGGCATCGTCCACGAATGTTGCTCGTCCTGGTTCCTGCCGCGCGCGGTGGGCATCAACAAGGCGCTGGAGTGGAGCTTCAGCGGGCGTATCGTGCCCGCTGAGGAGATGAAGGCCGCCGGATTGCTGAGCCAGGTGGTGCCGCCCGAGGAATTGCTGCCGACCGCCTATGCCATCGGTCGCGAAATTGCCGAGAACACCGCCCCCGTATCGATCGCATTGATGCGCCAGATGCTGTGGCGGGGGCTGGGCATGGCCGATCCGATGGAGGCGCACCGGATCGAGAGTCGCGGCATTTCGACCCGTGGTCGCACGCCCGATGCGAAGGAAGGCGTGAAGTCCTTCGTCGAGCGACGCCTTCCCGACTTCGAATGCAAGGTGTCGAGCGACATGCCCGATTTCTATCCATGGTGGGACGAGCCCGCCTACAGCTGAACTCATCCGTCCGAGAGAGGTGGATCATGAAGACTGCCATTACCGAAATGTTCGATATCCGGCATCCCATCCTGAATGCGGGAATGGGGCGGATCGCCTATCCCGAGATGGTGATCGCGGTGTGCAACGCTGGCGGCCTGGGCGTGTACGGCGCGGGCTCCAACCCGCCCGAACGAGTGCGCGAGGATATTCGTCGCATCCGCGCGGCGACCGACCGGCCGTTCGGAATCAATGCGCCGCTGGCCCTTCCGAACGCGCTGGAGAACGTCAAGATCGCGCTGGACGAGCAGGTCCCGGTCATCAACTATTCGATGGGACGGGGCGATTGGATCGTGAAGCGCGCCCATGCCTATGGCGGCAAGGTCATGGCGTCGGTCAATAGCGTCAAACTGGCGCTGAGCGCGCAGAAACACGGTGCCGACGCGGTGATCGCCGCCGGGCATGAGGCGGCGGGCCATGCGGGCGACATTCCGACCTTCGTGCTGGTGCCGCGCCTGGCCGAATTGCTCGACATTCCGATCATCGCGGCGGGTGGGGTCGCCAACGGCTCGGGCCTGATCGGTGCGCTGGCGCTCGGCGCCGAGGGCGTGTCGATGGGCACGCGTATGTTGCTGACCAACGAGGGCGTCGTCCACGACAATTTCAAGCAGCGCGCCGTCGAATCGGACGTCGATCGCACATTGTTCTCGAACAAGTTCGACGGCCATATGTGCCGGGTGCTCAACACGCCGGGGCCGGAGCGCATCTATAAGGGCAAGCAGACGCTGAACCCGCTCTCGGTCTTCCTCCAGTCCTTTGCGATCGCGCGCGAACTGGACCAGCCCTATCTGAAGATGTTCTCCAACGTGCTTCGCAAGGGCCCGAAGGAAACCTTCGCGATGATGCGCATGGCGCGGATGCTGAAGATGGGAACGATCGCCCGCGATACCGGCGACCTCGACCATGGCCAGTGCGGCGCGGGCATGTCGGTGGGGCTGGTCCACGACGTCCCGTCGATCGCCGAGGTGATCGAACGTGTCGTCGCGGAGGCCGAGGAGAGCTTCGGTCGCCTCGCCACGCTGATGGAGCGGGAGGTGGTGGCGACGGCATCGGCGGCGGCCGGGCGGGGCACGCCGCGCGCGGTCGCTTGATCGGCTCAGCCGCCTGTGCGACCGCGCGATCATGACAGCGGTCGGGGAGGAGTGGGATGGCCGGATCAGACGTTGAGGTGCCGCCCAGGCCGCGTGGTCGCCCGCCCTCCACCACCCGTCGGCGAGAGATGCTCGATATCGCCGCTGCCATGTTCGCGCGCGAGGGCTATCATGGCACCAGCATGCGGGCGCTCGCCGAGCGGGCAGGCGTCAATCCCGCAAGCCTCTACCATTATTTCCGGTCCAAGGAGGAGGCGCTTCTCGAAGTCTGTCTGACGGGCATTCGCGACTCCGTCGCGCGACTGGACGCGATGCTCCTGTCTCCGGCCACGATGGACATGCGCATCCGCCGCTTTATCGAAGAGAATATCGTCGATCTGGAGGTCCGCGCGGATTATCGCCATGCCTATTACGAGCAGCGTGAGCATCTGAGCGACGAACAGCGCGCGACGATCGATCGTGAAACGCGCCGCGTCCGCCGCCTGCTCGACCGGCTGTTCGAGCAGGCGCGCGAGGCGGGCGAACTCCATGCCACCCTGGATGCACGCCAGGCGAGCCTCGCCACCGCAGCTGTGATGCAGGCGATCACCCGCTATTATATCAGCGGTCCCATCCGCGACTTCCGCCATGTCGCGAGCGGATTGATGGAGACATTGATCCGTGGCCTCAAGGTCGAGCCCGACACCGGGCCATGATCACCGGGCGGTAATCGTCGGCACGACCGGACGGTCGACGAGGGCGGCGCTTTGGCCCGTCACGGGCAGGACTGTCGTCCTGCCATCGCGTCCCGCGGTGCTTCGGATCAGCGACAGGCGGCGAGAATGGCCTGGACCCAAAGCCATCGGCGTTCCCCATCGTCTTGCCCCAAGCGGATGTTCCGCTTGATCTGGTGAACAGGGTGAATCGGTTTAGCGAGTTCCGTTTTCTGAGCCACGCTGCATCCTCTCATGCCAAGTCTATGCTCGGTCGGGAGATGATGATGCATTCTTCCGGTCTTAGTCAACGGGTGGCGGCCCAGTCGTCAGATTTTCTCGAAAAGAACCTTTTGCGATTTCGTCGTTGCGAACGTCATCATGTCATCTTGCCGATGCGGAGCATAGCCAATTTGTGCGAGTCGTCATCGGATTGCGCGGTGGTTCTTTGGGATCCACGTCAATAACAGCGCGAGAATGACCAAATGACGCTCTTCTATCGCATATGCGATATTCCGATCCGGGAAGATGCCGCAGCGCCGCGTGCCATTTCACAAACGGGATGAATGATTGCGTGGCCCAGAACGCAGATTGTCAGCCCGGCCCGGTACGGCGATGACGGGGGCGGAAAACCGATGACGATCATCGGCGATCGGTTGAGGAAGGACCGCTGATGAAGGTGCTGGTGCCGGTCAAGCGCGTGCTTGACTATAATGTGAAGCCGCGTGTGAAGGCGGACGGGACGGGGGTCGATCTCGGCAACGTCAAGATGAGCATGAACCCGTTCGATGAGATCGCGGTGGAAGAGGCGATCCGGCTCCGGGACAAGGGCGTGACCGAGATCGTGGTGGTCTCGATCGGCGAACCGAAGGCGCAGGAGACGCTCCGTACCGCGCTGGCCATGGGCGCCGATCGGGCCATCCTCGTCACCAGCGACCAGAAGGTCGAGCCGCTCGGCGTCGCCAAGATCCTGGCGAAAATCGTTGAGGAGGAGCAGCCTTCGCTCGTCATCCTCGGCAAGCAGGCGATCGACGACGACAACAACCAGACCGGCCAGATGCTCGCGGGATTGCTCGGCTGGGGCCAAGGCACGTTTGCGTCGAAGGTCGAACTGGCGGCGGACGGCGTCACCGTGACGCGCGAGGTCGATGGCGGCCTGGAGACGGATCGCTTCCCCTTGCCCGCGATCGTGACGACCGACCTTCGCCTGAACGAGCCGCGCTACGCGTCGCTGCCCAACATCATGAAGGCCAAGTCGAAGCCGCTCGCGCAGAACACGGCCGCCGATTACGGCGTCGACGTCACGCCGCGCCTCACGACACTGAAGGTGGTGGAGCCGGCCGGGCGTATGGCGGGCGTCAAGGTCGCCGATGTCGACGAACTGGTCATGAAGCTGCACGCGATGGGGATTGCCAAGTGAAGACGCTCGTCTGGGTCGAACATGACGGCAAGACCGTCAAGGACGCCACGCTCGCCGCTGTCGGTGCGGCGTTGAAGCTGGGCGAGGTCCATCTCCTCGTCGCGGGGCAGGGCGTTGATGCGGTGGCGCAGGGCGCCGCGCGGATCGCGGGCGTCGGCAAGGTCCATGTCGCCGACGACGCGGCCTATGCGTACCAACTGGCGGAAAATATCGCGCCGCTGGTGGTCCGACTGATGGAGGAGCATGACGCCTTCGTCGCCGCGTCGACGACGACCGCCAAGAATCTCTGCCCCCGCGTCGCCGCGATGCTGGACGTGATGCAGATCAGCGATATCCTTTCGGTCGAGGGCGAGGATGTGTTCACCCGAGCCATCTATGCCGGCAACGCGATCGCGACGGTGCGGACGTCCGACGCCAGGAAGGTGATCACCGTTCGCGGCACCGCCTTCGAAAAGGCGGCGGCGGAGGGCGGCAGCGCCACGATCGAGGCGGTCGCCGCGACCGGGGACCAGGGCGTCGCGACCTTTGTCGACGCCGAGATCGCGCAGAGCGCGCGTCCCGAACTGACCAGCGCGAAGATCATCGTGTCGGGCGGCCGGGCGCTGCAGAACGGCGACAATTTCCATGCTCTGATCGAGCCCTTGGCCGACAAGCTGGGTGCCGCCGTTGGTGCGTCCCGTGCGGCGGTCGATGCGGGCTATGCACCCAACGACTATCAGGTCGGGCAGACCGGCAAGATCGTGGCGCCCGAAGTCTATATCGCGGTCGGCATCTCGGGCGCGATCCAGCATCTGGCGGGTATGAAGGATTCCAAGACGATCGTCGCGATCAACAAGGACGAGGACGCGCCGATCTTCCAGGTCGCGGACATTGGCCTAGTGGGCGACCTGTTCAAGATCGTCCCGGAACTCACCGGAAAACTCTGAAGGATCACGCTCCCATGGTCACCATCAATGTCGTGCGCCGCAGCGGTGAAACCGTCTCTTTCGAAGCGGACGAGAATGGGTCGCTGATGGAGGCGATCCGCAATGCCGGTATCGAAGAGATGCTCGCCCTGTGCGGGGGCTGCTGCTCCTGCGCGACGTGCCACGTGCATGTCGAGCCGGGGTTCGAAAACATCCTGCCACCCCTTGGCGAGGACGAGAATGATCTGCTCGACAGCTCCAGTGACCGCGATCCGTCGTCGCGCCTGTCGTGCCAGATTCCGGTCACGTCCGCGCTTGATGGACTGACCGTGCGGATCGCGGCGGAAGACTAGAAGCTGTTATGAACCTGCGGCGATCGTGGCAGCCTGCTTCATCATGAGGCATGCGAAGGCGACGATGTGAAGTCCGGCGGGTGTTCCGGCGTATCGCTCGTAATCTTTGACGAGGCGTCGGAAGCGGGTCGCCCATGCGAAGGACCGTTCGACGACCCAGCGTCGTGGCAGGAGGACGAAGGTAAGCGTGGCCTCTGGCCGTTTGACGACCTTGAGAGCGATGCCGTGGCGGGACTGTCAGGAATTTCGTGTGCGTGCGGGCGGCTGAACATTACGCCGCCATGGCCTTGATGAAACGTCCGCCGAAGATGACGACGAACTGGGCCTTGGCCATGGTCCACTCACGTGGCGGCATCTTCCACTCTTTCTCCGAGCGGTTCAAGATCAGGTAGAGCAGCTTGGTCGCGGCTTCGTCGCTGGGGAAATGTCCGCGGGCACACACGGCCCGGCGCAGCTTGGAATTGAGCGCCTCGATGGCATTGGTGGTGTGAGTAGCCCCTAGATTTCTAGACGCCTTCCACCTTCGAAACCTGCTGCCGTTCGAACGCGACGGGCGACAGCAACCCGTTCCTGACCTGCTTGCGCACAGGGTTGTAGAACATCTCGACGTAATCGAACACGTCCTGCCGGGCTTCCTCACGGGTCGTCTAATCGCGCTGGTTGCAAGACTTATGTGAGCTGTCGCTGCCGGAAGCATGGTCGTCTTCGCGGTCGGCATGAGCCGCCGCATGATGGGGCTTCGCGGGTGACCCTTCCTATGTTTTCGGCGCACTGGAGCGCTGACAGGCGACTGGTGCAACGAACGTCGCGGAATGGATCAGCCTACGTCCCGGCAGGACGTCTCGTTGGCGCCTTGCGACGCTGGCGAGTTGGGGATCAGATGGCGGCAGCTGTGCTCCGGAACGGTTCGCCGGTGGTCAGCATGGTATGCATGATGACGGCGAGCTTGCGGGCAACGGCCACTGCGGCGCGCTTGAAGCGGGAGTGTCAGGAATTTCGTGTGCGGGCGGGCGGATGAACATTACGCCGCCATGGCCTTGATGAAGCGTTCGCCGAAGATGACGGCGAACTGTGCCTTT